>NZ_DGYQ01000048.1:0-99165 GCF_002396765.1 Exiguobacterium sp. UBA5002 | reverse complement strand
ACTTGACAGGGAGCAGTTCAGTTTTATTTATATACCAGTTATCCACATGTGGATAACTCCATTTATGGTATACTTATGCCACTTATCCACAAGTAGAAATGAGGAAACTTACATGTCTCGTGAACTTTATCCGATCGTTGTCAAACCAGAATGGATTGAATCGATTCGAAGCGGGTATCCCGCGTTACGCAAGGAAATGTTCGAAGCCTTACAACATGTCAAAGAGGCAGGCGGACTGCTCCATCTGATGACAGAACATAAAGAATACCTCGCGACTGGTTATTTTGGCAAGCAAGAAAAAGGTGTCGGTTGGACTCTCTCCATGGACGAGCAAAAAGCGATTGATGTCGACTTCTTCAAACAACTTTTTGAACAAGCATTAGACAAACGAAACGAATTTTTTGAAGAGTATTCAGAAGCCTTCCGTATTTTTAACGGTGCAGGAGATGGTATCGGTGGTTTGACAATTGATTGTTACGATCATCATTACCTTATTACATTCGAAAATGAAGGCATCTATACATTCCGTCCATTGATTCTTGAAGCTCTTGAATCACTACTGAATTACAGAAGCATTTATGAAAAACGAGATTTCCTCGTCGATCTTCAACCCGTCAAAGGCGACGACTTTTTGAAAGGGGAACGAGGCGATTTTCCTGAAGTCGCACAAGAATACGGTGTGTTGTATGAGTATGACTTGGATGCTGGTATGCGGACTGGTTTTGACATTGCCCAACGTGAACTTCGCCGAATCCTTCTCGATTCCGTCGAACGAAAAACCGTACTTAATCTCTTTTCTGATACAGGAACATTAACGGTAGCTGCCCTTTATGGTGAGGCTACTCAAACGACAAGCGTTGATTTCTCGACACGTAGTCGAAATAAGACAAAAGATAATCTTGTGTTGAACAGTTTTACTCCTGAGAAACAGAAGATTTTAGTTCAGGATGCGTTCGACTACATCGAACAAGCGGATAAGAAGACTCGTTTTGACGTCGTCTTGTTCCATCCGCCCGTACAAGTCAATACACGAACACGTCAGTTTCGGACCGAACAGGATCTCGCTCTTTGGATCCAAAAAGTCATTCATTTGACGAATCGCGGAGGACTGCTTGCGATTACGACAGATAGTCCCGCTCTTGATGCGTCACAATTGAAAAAAGCTGTGGTGCAGGCGTTCAACAAGTTGCGTCAAAAATTTGAAGTCGTATGGGAGCAGCCGGAGCAGAAAGATTTCCCGACTCCTCCTTCCATGCCACAACTCAATCCAAAAAGTATTCTTGTTCGCCGTAAATGACGTGTTATCTAAAAAATCCGCTACTGAATTTTTCAGTAACGGATTTTTTATATTTTAACAGGAAATGTAAAATGAATGGAGAATCATTTTTAATGGGTTGGATATACACTCACTTTACCAAAGTGTGATGTTTGATCAAATCGTTGATAGAGATCGTTTAACGCATCGCGTTCATAGGGAATCTGCTCTTCAATCCGTATTTCAATCACTCCTTCTTCCACTAAACGAATGAGTTCTGCTAAGTGATGTTGCTGTTGCTTCATCTCCTCTACTTTTCCTTTTAGCAACGGGAGCGCGACGAACACAGCTTCAAGTGATAAGGCTTTACTATGCATCATCGTTAAATCTTGTGTCGTCCGTGTCGCGATCGAAATGATGCGTCCCCGCTCTTTTGCGAGTATGAACGATTCTTGTAAATGGTCACCACCCACTGTATCAATGATGACGTCGAATCCATCCAGATCGAGTCGTTTGAGCAATGTTTCAGCTGATTCTTCCTTGTACCGGTGAATGCGAATCCCTTTTGCTTCTAGCCAAGCTGCCTTCTCGTCAGAAGAGGCGCTCGCTGTAACGTCACATCCATAATGACGAGCCAGTTGAACGGTAAGATGTCCTACTCCACCCGTTCCGCCTGCTACATATACGCGGATTCCTGGGGTAATCGCGATTCGCTCTTTTAAAATTTCCATTGCTGTCAATCCAATCACCGGTAAACAACCAGCAACCTCAGCCGATACCCCTTCCGGTCGTAAGACTGCCATTTGTTCAGGCACAAGCATTTCTTCCGCTAACGCACCGGCGCGTTTTCCAAGTCCACCGCCGAATGCGACGATGCGATCGCCGACAGAAAAAGACGTCACACCCTCCCCGACTTCAATCACTTTCCCCGTTACATCACCCTGGAGAATTCCAGTCGTTGAAGCCGCCGCCACATGTCCGAAAAACATCTTCGTATCAAGTGGATTGATGCTTGACCCCTCGATTTGAACCCGTAATTCGTACTTCCCCGCTTTTTCGGGTGTGACGTCTTTTTCTGTAAGTGATGCATTTTTTCCGTACTGATCGACTACGAATGCTCTCATGAAGAATTCCCCCTTTTTCAATATTATTCTATCATGATTCAGAATTCTCTCACATTAGTCGTTCATGCTATGATGAAGATATCTTATGACGAGAAGGGACGTTTTTGATTTGAAACAAGAATTGATTGATCGTCTAACTACATACGTGAAAGTCGATACACAGTCGAACTATGAGAGTATGACTGTTCCAACGACAGAAGGGCAATGGACACTAGCTCGTTTGCTCGTAGAAGAATTAAAGACAATTGGCATGGAAGAAGTCACCGTTGATGATAATGGTTATGTCATGGCGACATTACCTGCCAATACAGACGCAGACATTCCAACAATCGGTTTTCTCGCTCATCTCGATACAGCGACAGACTTCACAGGTACGAATGTCCGTCCACAACTCGTGGAAGCATATGACGGACATCCCATCACGTTAAGTGAAGTGCCATCCGTCATTCTATCGCCAACTGATTTTCCTGCACTGCACAACTACGTCGGTCACACCTTGATGACGACAGATGGGACGACATTACTCGGAGCCGATAATAAAGCCGGAATCGCAGAAATCATGACAGCCATGCATCATTTGATTTCACATCCGGAAATTAAGCATGGTCGCATTCGTGTTGCCTTCACACCTGACGAAGAGATTGGTCGTGGACCACATCACTTTAATGTCGAAGCGTTCGATGCCACGTATGCTTATACGGTCGACGGCGGTCCGCTTGGTGAGCTTGAATACGAGAGCTTTAATGCGGCGGCGGCTAAAATCGTCTTCCACGGAACAAATGTCCATCCGGGAACAGCAAAAGATAAGATGGTCAATTCGCAGAAACATGCGATGGCGTTCCACGATCGTCTTCCCGGAGAAGAGTCTCCTGAATTCACGGATGGTTTTGAAGGATTCTTCCATCTGATTTCATTTGACGGTTCGGTCGAAAAAACGACGCTCGACTACATCATTCGTGATTTTGATCGTGAAGCCTTCGAGGGACGGAAACACTTCTTGTCTGCCCTTGTCGATGAGTGGAACAAAAAGTATGGTGCTGGTAGTGTGGAAATCGACTTACACGATCAGTACTACAACATGCGTGAAAAAATCGAGCCCCACATGCACATCGTTGATATTGCTCATGCAGCGATGGAGTCGCTTGATATTACGCCAATCGTTAAACCGATTCGTGGTGGAACAGATGGATCACAACTCTCATACATGGGACTTCCGACACCGAACATTTTTACCGGCGGTGAGAACTATCATGGCAAGTTCGAGTTCATCTCTGTGGATAACATGGTGAAAGCAACACAAGTCATCATTGCCATCGCTCAAGGTTTTGAACAAGCTTCGCACTAATCAAAAAGCAGATTCTCAGCGCTGAGAATCTGCTTTTTTCACGTCTGCCGTTGTGGTCTTTAAGCGGTTTATCTTATACATATTTCAATTAGTTTTTTTCTTGTGTCGTACCGTCAGGAATCGGTAGTTGAACCATACTCCCTGATCCACTGACAAGTGGTGATTTCCCGTCCCACTTCTTGACAGCTTCGTATTGAATCATTTCTTTCGTCAACGTCTTCTGTAATTCTTTTTGTGCTTTTGCCAACCCTTGAGCTTCGATCAAACGCGCATCGGCTGCTCCTTTTGCTTCTACGCGAAGACGTTCTGCCTCTGCTTTAGCGATTTCAAGATCCGTTTTCTTTTTATCGAGTTCCTGCGACGCTTTGACACGCGCATCGATTGCTTCCTGTGTCTTTTCATCTGGTTTTGGTGCACCGAGTGCGACATCCTCGATGATGAAACCGATGTCCTTGACGTCTTCTGCAAACTGCGTCTGAATGCTCGTCGAGACGTTTCCTGATTTTTCACCGAACAGTTCAAGGACAGTAACTTTCGAGATTTGCTCACGCGACGCATCATAGAGTCGTTGTTTCAAGTAACCTTTGGCAATCTCATCGATTTCGATCGGTCCGAACTTGTTGAAGACTTTTGTCACCTTATCCGGCGAAACGGAGAAGCTGTATGTAAAGTCGACGACGATGTTCTTTCCGTCTTTAGTCGCAAGCGTCATATTATCAAGCGATTTCGTCTGTGTACGGATCGGATACTCCGTCACCCGTGTGATTGGTGAAACGACATGCCAGCCTTGTGATAACGTCTCATCTTTGACACCGCTTGACGGGGTATAAACGACACCAACTTGTCCGGGTTCGATTTGTTCGACGACGAACGGCGTTGTAGCCAGCAGGGCTAATACAAGTACACCGGCGATGATCATCGATGGACGAATTTTTTTCTTCGGTTTGATTTCTCTCATTCTGAATCTCCTTTATCAATCTTTTCTTGGATATAGCGATAGAGTTCCATGCCAAGCAAAACGATGAGGGCGAAAAACAATAACGTGAAAAAGATGGCCATCTAACCCCTCCTCTAGCGAATTCCTTACTTTCTTCTACGCATCCATCTGGAAAATGTTTCATTATTTTAAATATCCGGTTGCTTATTTTTAATTTCTGTCCTAATATGGAAAGAACTTTGCCTGCTCTACGACAGATCATGATTTGTGGTACACTCGAATGAGCACATCACTTACTAGAAACGAGGGTTCATCTCTATATGATTACAGTACAAAACGTCGGTCTTCGCTTTGCGGACCGAAAATTATTCGAAGACGTTAACATCAAGTTCACGCCAGGTAACTGTTACGGTCTGATCGGTGCGAACGGTGCCGGTAAATCAACGTTCTTGAAAATTCTCGCTGGTGACATTGAAGCACAACAAGGCGATGTCATCATCACACCAGGCGAACGCTTAGGCGTCCTTCGCCAGAACCATTACGAATACGAAGAATTCCAAGTCATCGAAACAGTCATGATGGGACACAAACGTCTCTATGAAGTCATGAAAGAAAAAGATGCGATTTATATGAAAGAAGATTTTTCAGATGAGGACGGCATGCGTGCTGCTGAACTCGAAGGTGAATTCGCTGAAATGAACGGTTGGGAAGCGGAGTCGGAAGCAGCGATGCTTCTACAAGGACTTGGCATCAAGGAAGACCTTCACTCGAAAACGATGGCTGAGCTGACAGGATCTGAAAAAGTTAAAGTCTTGCTTGCCCAAGCATTGTTCGGTAAACCTGACATTCTTTTACTCGATGAGCCGACAAACGGACTCGACCTGAAAGCTGTCAAATGGCTTGAAGAATTCTTGATCGGATTCGAAAACACGGTCATCGTCATTTCCCACGACCGTCACTTCTTGAACAACGTCTGTACGCACATGGCGGATCTTGATTACGGTAAGATCCAACTGTATATCGGAAACTATGATTTCTGGTATGAATCAAGTCAGCTTGCTTCGCGTATGGCAAGTGACCAAAACAAGAAAAAAGAAGAGAAGATTAAAGAACTTCAAGCCTTCATCGCACGTTTCAGCTCAAACGCTTCGAAAGCGAAACAAGCGACGTCACGGAAGAAATTGCTTGATAAAATCACACTCGACGACATTCGTCCATCATCACGTCGTTATCCGTTCGTTGGCTTTACGCCAGAACGCGAAATCGGAAATGATCTCTTGATGGTCGATGGTCTCTCGAAGACGATCGATGGCGTCAAAGTCCTTGATAATGTCCGCTTCTCGTTGAACAAGACGGATAAAGTCGCGTTCATCAGCCAGAGCGATATCGCGATCACGACACTATTCAAAATCCTTATGGGTGAGATGGAACCGGACAGCGGTACATTCAAATGGGGCGTCACGACTTCCCAATCATACTTGCCGAAAGATAACTCGGAATTCTTCGAAGGCTCGGATAAGACGATCCTCGATTGGCTCCGTCAGTATTCACCGGCAGATGAGAGCGATACGTTCCTCCGTGGATTCCTCGGTCGGATGCTCTTCTCAGGAGAAGAAGTCATGAAAAAAGCATCTGTCTTATCCGGGGGCGAAAAAGTCCGTTGTATGCTTTCAAAAGCGATGCTCAGTGGTGCTAACGTCCTTGTACTCGACGATCCAACGAACCACTTGGATCTCGAATCGATCACGGCACTCAACGATGGTTTGATCGCTTATAAAGGCGCAATGCTCTTCAGCTCGCATGACCACCAGTTCGTCGAAACGATCGCGAACCGCATCATCGAGTTGACACCAAACGGTATCGTCGATAAAGAAACGACATACGATGAGTATTTGAACAACGATACGATCCAACAGCAATTAACAGCGTTATACGCACAATGATTTTAAAAGAGACCGGAACTGTCGTTTCGGTCTCTTTTTTGAACACGTTGAAGGAGGAATGCGATATGCGACATCGCGTATGCGCTGCGTTGATTGAAGAGCAACAGATTCTAATGGTCGAGTTACATACCCCTTCCCGGACATTTTGGACGTTACCCGGCGGAGGTGTCGAGAACGGTGAAACTAAAGAGCATGCCGTCGTGCGAGAAGTGTTAGAAGAAACGCATCTTCACGTCACGGTCGAACGGAAACTTTACGAGATTTCAATGGATCAAGGAACAGAGACATGTTTTCTCGTTCGCCGTGTCTTAGATAGTCCTGAACCTCGACTCGGGATCGATCCTGAACTATCGCTTGATCAACAAGAATTACGAGCTGTTCGGTTTCGACCATTAAAGGAGCTTCAAGATGATTCACAGATTTCTCGTTTGCGTCGACTATCGTAACGATATAATCTTTGGATTAAATGAAAATTTAATAACCGTATTTATACTTAAAAATAGTAGTCGGTAACTAAGCTTTTTGATAATCCAAAATCGCTCGATCCAGCGATAGAAAACGAGAACGTTATCAAGGTGTCGACTGCCTATCCGTTTTACCGAGTGGTCACAAATCGTATACGAATCGATAAGATATGAAAAAACGGATTCTCAGGCGCGGGAATCCGTTTTTTCATGCATTGTTCTTCTTTTGTTTCGCTGCCTCTTCTTCGACACGTTGCAACAAGGCCTGAACAATTTTCTCGTTTTCTCGTTCGCCACCGAGTGACAAGAGACTTTTCCCAACGAAGTTTGCCCCTTCATTTTTTCCTGTATAAATCAACAGACAACGAGCGTGTCCAAGTGGTTTGAGCGTAAACGTCATCTCAATCTTAAATATTTTAGCTAACGTGAATCCAATCGTATTTTGTTTAAAGTCCGGCTCATTCGTATAGGCTAAATCGGTCACGATATAGGTTTCAAGTCGATTACCCTGCATGTATGTTTGACGATACGTCGAACCGACGACACCCGGTTTTCGTTCAATCACCTCGTGCTGGACGACGTTTGGAATCAAACGCTGCAATCGCGTGTGATCAAACAAGTGCCATGCTTCCTCAATCGGAATATCGAGCTGTCGTTCTTCTCTCCACGTAATCATAGATCCGCCCCCTTTTCTATAGAAATACCCTGTCATCCGGTCTTGTAACGTCCGGTGACAGGGCGAGAGCAGATTCTTATTTTACTGTGCTTGTTTCAAGGGTTGCACCGAGGAACTTCGCTAGTTCGAGCATACCGTAGCGTCCTGCAGCTGCCTCGGCATCCGAATTATAGTTCGTATTCGTATTGACGTCATACGTATAGATCGTACCTGACGCATCCTTAATGAACTCGATGCCTGCGACCGCGATTTGGTTCGCTTGAAGGAATGCTTCATACTTTTGGATGATCGGGTCATCGAAGCCTTCAACGATTTGGAACTTCATCGGTGTTTGCGGTGCTTCTTCACCGACTGGGCAGAACAAGTCGTCGATCACGCATGCATCCGCTGGGCAAAGCTCAAAACCTTCTGATGTATCGACTCGAACCGCGTAGACGAACTTTCCACCTACGAACTCACAACGTGTGATGTACGGTTCTGGTGCTTGAATATACTCTTGAATCAACGTGATGCCATCGACTGGTTCGTCGAATGTCGGACCGTCGAGATAAGCTTCAAGTGCTTCAATCGAGTGGAACAGCTGGACGCCGAGACCTTTTCCGGCACGGTTGTGTTTCGTGATGAATGACGAAACACCGATCTCTTTTGCTGCTTGTACGATTTGATCGCGTCCGACGGCAGCCGTCGTCTTCGGTACACGAATCCCAGCCTTCCGCAACGCCGTGTATTGATTGACTTTGCTGACTTCAAGACGAAGCGCACGCGTTCCGTTAAAGACGGTCCGGTCATGCTCTTCTAACCAAGCGAGGACCCCTTCCGTCAATTCCGGCGCGTAACGATGCCCCCGCGTATGCGAAGAGGCACTCATCCGGCTGTAAAAGACGCCTTCTGGTGGCAGTTCGTCCAGCGGAACCATCCCTTCATTCAAGTGCCACTGTTCATATGGTAATTCGAGTTCTTCGAGACGTTTGATGAGATGGTCCGTCCATTCTTGATTTTCGTGGAGAATATGAATTTTTGTCATGATTGTTGACCTACCTTTCGTTTCGCTTCGACCAGTGGCATTACGTCACGAGCAAAGCGTTCCATTTCTTCAAGTTGTGGTGAGAATTGTAACAAAAGTAACGTGACACCAACGGTTTCGAACGCTAGAATCCGTTCAGCGATTTGTTCTGGTGTTCCGATCAAGTTCGGTCGTAGACCACGGTTCGAGACGGAATAATCGTTCCGCTCGACCTGTTGCTCCAGTTGCGATTTACTGATGAAATCCTGATAACCGGCATAACCGGCGCTGTCTTCCTTGACGTCTGTAATGCGTTGCCACTCAAGAAGCGCTTCTTCTTCCGTATCCCGACAAATGATGTAGGCAGCAAGACCGAAACTCTCGAGCGGTGCGTGTCCCGTCGCTTCCCGGCGTACTTTCATGTCATCGATTTTATGAGCCACTTCTTCGACCGTGCCCCCGTGCATGACGTAGGCATCACAATGTTCGACGATCGTTCGCTTTCCAGCTTCACTCTCTCCACCAGCGTAGAGCTTGATCCCCGGACGCTGGACTGGCTTCGGATGGAGTTCCGCCTGTTCGATCGTGTAGTGATGACCGGAGAAGCTATACGGTGACGCATCTGCCCATAGTCCCTTCATGACCGTGACGAACTCTTCCGTCCGAGCATAGCGTTCATCGTGCGCTGTGAAGATACCGTTGTATTGTTTCGCTTCCTCTGCCCACCACGCTGAGACGACGTTGAGGGTAAAGCGTCCACCACTCAACTGATCGATGTTTGCCGCCATCTTCGCCGTCGTCGCTGGATTATGGAACCCGGGACGAACCGCTGTCATGATCTCAAGGCGTTCTGTTGTTGCAGCAATCGCCGCTGCCGTTGTCCATGCCTCAAGACTCGGTTCCTTGATGCCTTTGATATCGTTCAAGTTCAATTCCGCAATCAACGTCGTCGAGAAGCCGATGCGTTCAGCTGTTTGTGCGACTTGTTTCGCATAATCGAATGTTGCTGGCATCTGTTCATCCTCGACGTTACGTAACCATCCCCCAAAAATCGGTAACCAAAAACCATACTCCACTCCATCGTCCCCCTTATCATAAAAAAACGCTCTTTTCGAAGTTCGAAAAGAGCGACGGTATCTTGTCCTGTCCGCTCTTATCTTCAGAAGGTATTCCTTCCTGGAAGTAGCACCTTCCGCCATAGCGGGGTTGCTGAAGTGTCTTCGGGCCAGTCCCTCGACTTCTCTAGATAAGATGTGTTGCATTCATCGTACAGAATTCATTGAACTAAAGCAACCATTAAACCGTCTTTTCCTATCGGATTTATTTCAAAGAAAAATCCCGACGTAGTGTCGGGATTCCGGATTAATATGGTGCGACGAAATCTGATGTTGGCTCTGGTGCTTGTTCACCACGAACACGATCATAGAATTTGGCAAGCGTGACGCTGAAGTATGGTCCAACCCATAAGACAGCAAGACCAAGTGTAACGATTACAAGTAATGCCCAACCAATGAATGATAGGAAGAGTAAGAATGCTTCCATCTTGTGACCATCCATGAGTTGGCGTGAACGCGTGATGGCCTCGAGGATACCGATCGATGGTTCATCTCGAAGGATGTAGAACGTCAACAAGTAAGAGAATGACTTGATGATACCAGGGATGATTAAGAGTAACGTCCAGAGCGCGATAAAGATGAACTGAACAATGGCCAGCCCCACCACTTTCAGGAACATACCATATGGCTCAAACAAATCCGTCACTTTCGTTTCTTCGCCACGAGCAATCGACATGGCAATCCATGTCCAACCGACTCCTACTGGAATCAATAAAATCGACACCAATGATACAACGAGATCTATACTACTAGACGGCTCATCGATATCCGATCCAAATAAATTAGGAACACCCTGAATAATACTAAACAGCAGAAAAGCTAGGACTGCAAATCCCCAACGACCGCTGAGCGACTCCTTCGCTGCTTTCTTTAATTGAGATGACATGAGTAAGGTCCTCCTTGAAAAATAAGTTCTCACCTTACTCTACGGCTTAAAATTTCTAATGTTTCACTCTTTTTTCAATAATTTCCCGTCTCGTTGCTGGTTGAGCCAAGCACGCTCAAGTTGTCGTCCACATGTTAGAACGAACGTTGAACATCGAAGCGCTTCATCGCAAACGAAATGTCATGTTTTTCGTCTATGTACGCTGATATATCTCCACAGCCGGATCCTGACGCTTGTATTTCGCGACGATGACGATCAAAACCGTGATGATCACAAGCAGGAACCAAGAAGACAATTTTCCAAGATCAACGACTGCCCAGCCTCCTTCCTGATGCGGATAGACCCAGCCTTTAAAGAACGTCACGATGTTCTCCGCGATCCAAATGAAAAAGGCAATCAGTAAAAAGGATAGGACGAGCGGCATCCGGTAGATCGTCTGCTCGATCGTAAAATGAACCCATGACTTATAGAAGACAAGGACGACGAGGACCATCAATAGCCAGCGTGCATCGAAGATCCAATGGTGGGTGAAGAAGTTGAGATAGACGAGACTGCCTACGCTGATCGCAAGCCAAGGCGGTGGAAATGCTGTGAAGCGTAAATGAAATCTTCGGAACGCTTGACAGACATAACTTGCGACACTTGCATACATGAATCCTGCATACAAGGGAACACCCGCCACTTTCGTTAGAGCCTGTTCCGGATAACTCCAAGACCCAACGTTCACTTTGAACAGTTCAAGTGCTAGACCAATCACGTGAAAGAGTAAGATCAGTTTGAACTCTTCCAGCGTTTCATAACGCGTGACAAGTAAGACGATTTGGACGAGAAGACACCATAGCAACAGGAGATCGTATCGCGCGATCGGTTCAGCAGGAAGATAACGTGAAAGAGCAAGCGCTGCGAAAATCATAACGGGAAAGACGCAACAGACGGCTTCTATGTATGTAAAACGAATCAGGTGCCGGATCGCTTTCATCCTGTCATCTCCTTTTTTCTTCAGTATACGTTTCTCTTTCGACCTTCCCCTCCTTCTTAAGATGGAAAAAACGGAAAATTTCGTCTTTCTTCTTCTACTTTCCTCATGATACAGTTAACGAATCAATTATTTTTAAGAAATGAGGTGTTAGACATGACGCGTCATCGTGCTTCCTGGTTATTACGCGCTACGTTAAAGTGGGGACTCTTCCTACTCGGTTTATTTTTACTCGCTCTCGGCTCATCGATGATGATCACGGCTGAACTCGGTGTCTCGACGTGGGATGTATTACATCTTGGTCTCCAAAAGAAGACGCCGCTATCCGTCGGAACGATCATCTTGCTTGTCGGTCTATTACTCGTTTTCGTGAAGTACGCGTTAGACCGCGTCACACCGCAAATCGGAACGCTCGTCAACGCGATTTTCGTCGGTGTCTTCATGAATCTTGTTCTTGGTTCTCATCTCTTACCTTCTTTTGAGTCGATCTGGTTGAATACGCTCTGGCTGATTTTCGGTATCTTCATCATTGGGATGGGCGCTGGTCTGTATGTCGCTATTGGATACGGGGCCGGTCCACGTGATGGGTTGACGCTGACACTTGCAGAGCGCTTCGGAACGTCAATTCGTCTGATGCGGACGATCATGGAAGTCACGGCATGCGGCATCGGTTGGTTGCTTGGAGGACCTGTTTTCTTCGGTACGATCCTCTCGATTTTCCTGATCGGACCGTTCCTGCAATTTTGGTTGTTCTATTTCCGCCGGATCATTGCAGCAATTGATGCAAAAGGACTTCCAGCGTCTGAACGCCAAATTAGCTAAGTCGCCTGACTCGATATCATTCCGCGTGAATGATATCTTTTTTTATGTCAGAAGCAGATAAGTTGCGTCATCAAAATAAACACGTTATATTCGTTTACATATCAATCTTTGATACGTCAAAGGTTTCTTCGAACGAAGGGAAGGATGTGATGGATTGAGTATTTCCTGCACCGAAAAAGGACGTTTGATCTATGCACTCGTCTCCGTCAATAAGACGATTGCTCAAAAATTCGATCTCTGTACGGATGGTTTCAGTCAGACGCGAATGGACCTACTTGCTCAACTACAAGTCGATCAAACGATCAGTCAAAAAGAATTGCAAAAACGCGTCAATGTCGATCACGCGGCGGTGACCCGTCACCTCAAACACCTGGAATCGACAGGGATGATTGCTCGCGAGCGTTCAGCCGCTGACAATCGGGTGATTCTTGTTTCCTTAACGGAACAAGGGGCGACGCGCATTGCACGATTACGCGAACAAAAAGAGGAGTTCCTCGAGAACTTACTCGAAGGATTCTCTGCTGAAGAACAACGGACGTTAGCTGAGATGATTCAACGCATCGAAGCGAACGCCGAAACATTACCTAAATTAAAAGAGGAGTCGCTTTAATATGGCAACGCAAACTCAAACAGACTTCATGGAAATCGTCAAAGGACGCCGTTCGATTCGTAACTACGATACAGACGTGAAGATCTCAAAAGAAGAAATGACACAAATTCTTGAAGAAGCAACACTCGCACCTTCTTCTGTCAACATGCAACCATGGCGTTTCCTCGTCATCGATAGCGAAGAAGGCAAAGCGACACTTGCACCACTCGCGAAATTCAACCAAGTCCAAGTCGAAACATCTTCTGCTGTCATCGCCGTCTTCGGTGACATGAACGCTGTTGATCAACTCGAGAACATCTACGATACAGCTGTCGCAAAAGGGCTCATGCCACAAGAAGTACGCGATCGCCAAGTACCAGCGATCCAAGGGATGTACAGCAGCGTATCAGCAAACGACTTGAAAGACAGCATCTTGATTGACTCGGGTCTCGTCTCGATGCAATTGATGCTCGTCGCTCGTGCACACGGTTATGATACAAACCCAATCGGTGGTTACGAGAAAGATCAAATCGCGGAAGCATTCGGTCTTGAAAAAGAGCGCTATGTACCAGTCATGTTGCTATCGATTGGTAAAGCAGTTGACGCAGGATACCCATCGGTTCGCCTACCGATCAACGACATCGCAGACTGGAAATAAGTTTTTCACACTATAAAAAAGAGAAAACACACAAGGGAGATTGAATAATTATGACTACTCAAACAACAACGGACTTCATGGAAATCGTTAAAGGACGTCGCTCGATTCGTAACTACGACACGAACGTAAAAATTTCAAAAGAAGAAATGACACAAATCCTTGAAGAAGCAACACTTGCACCTTCTTCTGTCAATATGCAACCATGGCGTTTCCTCGTCATCGATAGCGAAGAAGGTAAAGCGACACTCGCACCACTCGCAAAATTCAACCAAGTTCAAGTCGAGACATCTTCTGCCGTCATCGCTGTCTTCGGTGACATGAACGCGGTCGACAGCATCGAGACAATCTACGACATGGCTGTTGAAAAAGGTCTTATGCCACAAGAAGTACGTGATCGCCAAGTACCAGCCATCAAAGGTTTCTACCGTCCAGAAGACGTTGAAACATTACGTGATAGCATCTTGATCGACTCAGGTCTCGTTTCAATGCAATTGATGCTCGTCGCTCGTGCACACGGTTACGATACAAACCCAATCGGTGGTTACGAAAAAGACCAAATCGCAGAAGCATTCGGTCTTGAAAAAGAGCGTTACCTCCCAGTCATGTTGCTTTCAATCGGTAAAGCCGTGGACGCAGGATACCCATCGGTTCGTCTACCAATCGCTGACATCGCAGAGTGGAAATAAGCGATCTCACTCAGTCCGGATTTCTTTCATAGGAATCCGGCTTTTTTGTATACTCAAAGAAAAGGAGGCGTCAGTAATGTATGATGTGACGATTATCGGAGCCGGTGTGGCAGGAATTTTCCTCGCCCATCAGCTTGTTGAAGACGGGCAACACGTCTTACTGCTCGATGCCGGAAAACCAATCCGTGAACGAACGACAGAAGATGCGTATCTTGGATTCGCAGGGCTTGGCAAATCAGAAGGAAAGTTCAATTATGCGACAGGATTCGGCGGGGAACTCGTCTCAAAAATCGGTGAAGAGACGACACGACGACTGTTCCAAGAAGTCGATGATCTTTTATGTACATATGGTGGAGGTACAGTTGAGACCTACTCGACGCATTCCTCTACTGTAGCGTCTCGTGCCCGTCGCGCCGGTCTACATTCGGTCGAGACGACCGTCCGTCATTTAGGCACAGTACGGACAGCTGCTGTCTTCACGGCGTTTGAGGACGCCTTATTACCACGTCTCGGTGCCCGGTTCGAAACGACAATCGAGCAGATCACGAAATCAGAGCCGTTTACGATCAAAACAGCGGACGAGATCTTCGTCAGTCAACGGATCGTGTTCGCGACAGGTCGTTCAGGTGCAGACTTTACGTTGCAAAAGTTAGCGACGCTTGGTGTCACCCCACAGCGGACTCGACTTGATCTCGGGGTGCGAATCGAGACGGATGAGGCGCTATTTCGGACATTGTTACAGGAGACGTTCGAGACGAAGCTCGGTTACGACTCGCCTTACGGTCAAGCCGTCACCTATTGCATGAATCCGCGCGGACGGATCATCCGCAAATATCAAGAAGGACTCGTCATGCCGGACGGCCAAAACGTCCACGAGACGGCAGACGGCTCGACGAATCTGAACTTTACACTATTTCTCCCGCGTTATTTTTCGACGCTAGCGAAAGCGAATGCGTATGCCGCACGCATCATTGGCGGAATCAACCAAGGTGGTGATCGCATCCTCGTTCAGCGACTCAGTGATTTCCGAGCATCGCGAGCGACGGCAAACGATCAACTGAGTCGTAACACCATTGTCCCTTCCCTAACCGCGTCCCCCGGTAATTTGCATGCAGAAGTGCCTACAGAAGACCTGCTCGTCTTAGAAGGGTTTTTAGAGCGCCTTGAGCAACTCCTTGAAGTGGAACTTCCGGGAGATACGTTGCTTTACGGATTAGATGGCAAGTTTTACGCACCGATGCTTGAGACGTCAGAGACGTTTGAGACGACATGTCCCGGTGTCTATGCGATCGGGGATTGTTCCGGTGCCACACACTCGCTTGCCCAAGCAGCTGCTAGCGGACTCCATCTTGGACATGCCTTGACGCAAAACAGCCGGTCCCTCTTCGCTTAAGCGGAGAATGACCGGCTTGTCTTATTTCTTGAATGCTTCGTACACTTTCAATTGTTTCCCTTTGACCTTCGTCGTCTTCATCGCCCGGAGGACAAGCGGACCTTTCCCGTTGAGGATATCGACATACGTCAACGTATCCTGAATCGAGATGATGCCGATGTCGTCTGCTGTGACGCCTTCAATCTTCGCAATCGTTCCAACGAAGTCGACGGCACGGAGTTTTTTCTTCTTCCCACCGTTAAAGAACAATTTCATGATGTCCGCATCAAGCTGTTCCGTTTTCGAAGAACGCGTATCTTCCGTCGCCATTTTCTCTTCGAACGCATCCGCTGTTCGCATCAAGTCCTTTTCCGTTGGTGCTTGGCGACGTGTCAGTTTCCCGTGATACTGCTCGATTTCCTTTAGGCGACGTTCGTCTGCCGGTGTGACGAGACTGATTGCTTGTCCGGCTGCTCCTGCCCGCCCCGTCCGACCGGTCCGGTGAACGTAGCTTTCTCGTTCGACAGGGAGATCATACTGGATGACGTGCGTGATGTTCTCGATATCGATGCCGCGTGCTGCGACATCTGTTGCGACAAGAATTCGGAACTTCCCGGCACGGAAGGCTTTCATCGCATCGAGTCGATCGTCTTGTTCCATCCCACCATGGATCGCTTCAACCGGATAGTCATGGGCGCGTAGACCATTCGCGATGAAATCAACGTGTTCTTTCGTCCGACAGAAGATCATGCAACGATCCGGGTTTTCAGCGACCAGGACATCTTTTAAAATGGCGAACTTCGTCTTGTCCGTCACCGGAATGTAACTATGCGTAATCGTTGAGACGACGGTCTCGCCCGCTTCGATTCGTTTTGGTGCCTCCATGTAACGGTCACTCAACTGTTCGATGTCTTCTGGGAAGGTCGCAGAGAACAACAGTGTCATCCGCTCCTTCGGTAACTCGGACAAGATGGCATCGACTTGATCGAGGAAGCCCATGTTCAGCATTTCGTCCGCTTCATCTAAAACGACGTAACGGACTTTCTCAAGCGATAACGTGCCCCGCTCGATATGATCGCGTACGCGTCCCGGTGTTCCGACGACGACGTGTGTCTTTTGCTTGAGCTCCGTGACTTGCCCGCGGAACGGTTGCTTGCCGAAGACAGCTGTCGCTTTGATCCGCTTATAACGTCCGATGTTCATGATATCTTCTTTGACCTGCAAGGCCAGCTCACGTGTTGGCGTCAAGACTAAGACTTGTGGTTTGTTTTCTTCCCACTCGACGAGTTCACACAGTGGGATCGCAAACGATGCCGTCTTTCCGCTCCCCGTCCGTGATTTGACGATGACGTCTTTTCCGGATAATACGACGGGGATGACCGATTGTTGGACTTCGGTTGGTGTCGTGTAACCGAGTTGCTCGATCGAATCGAGAATCGGTGTGCTTAAGTTAAAATCATTGAATCGTGTACGTGTCATAGAATGTCCTCATTTCTTATCGTAAAAAAAGCTTCCCACCGAAACGATGAGAAGCCCAACGAATTATTTGGATGCTACTTTATCTTTTTTGATTTGCTTACTACGTAATTGACCACATGCCGCATCGATGTCTGTTCCGTGCTCGAGACGAACACCACAGTTCAAGCCGTTCTTTTTCAACGTATCGTAGAACGTCGTGATATCTTCAGACGTACTGCGCTGATATTGACCGTGCTCATCGACTGGATTGTACGGAATCAAGTTGACATACGTCAGGTGACGTTTGTCTTCGAACAGTTTTGCTAGTTCGACTGCGTGTTCTTTTTGGTCGTTGACGCCACGAAGCAAGATGTACTCGATCGTGATTTTACGGTTCGTCGTTTGAACGTAATAATCGATCGCTGGCATCAATTTCTCAAGCGGGATCGCCCGGTTGATTTTCATGATTTGCGTACGCAATTCATTGTTTGGTGCGTGAAGCGAGATGGCTAAGTTGACTTGGAGTTTCAAGTCAGCGAACTTGTAGATCTTGTCTGCCAAACCACTTGTTGAAACCGTGATGTGACGTGCACCGATCGCAAGACCATTGTGGTCCTTGATGACGTTCAAGAAGTCAACCATGTTGTCGAAGTTATCGAACGGTTCACCGATACCCATGACGACGACGTGGCTGACACGTTCTTCGTTACCGACTGCATCGAGGTGATGTTGGACGTTCATGATTTGCTCAACGATTTCGCCTGCTGACAAGTCGCGGCTCTTCTTGATCAGACCACTTGCACAGAAGCTACAGCCGATGTTACAGCCGACCTGTGTCGTAACACAGACAGAAAGACCGTACTTATGACGCATCAGAACCGTTTCAATCAAGTTGCCATCATATAATTTGAAAAGGAACTTGATTGTTCCGTCTGCTGATTCTTGCTTGACCGCTTCTGTCATCGAGTCAATCGTAAAACTCTGATCTAACAACTCAAGGCAATCCTTGTTGACATTCGTCATTTCCGCGAAAGTCGTGACACGTTTACGGTAGAGCCAATCCCATACTTGTTTGGCACGGAATGGTTTGTGCCCTTGATTCGATAACCATTCTGTCATCTGCTCAAGCGTTAATCCATAAATGGATGGTTTATTCATTTCGAAAGACCTCATTTCTTTTTCCAGAACTACAACATTCCTTTATCTTAGTAAAAATCAGCGCGTGACGCAACGTTCAAATCCTAAATGTTCACTTTCTGTAAAGTTTTTGCGCCACTTTCGATCAAATCGACAGACTCCGACGTCCGAATTGAACGACTGCTCCAGTCAAGAACACGAGACAGAGGACAAGTAAAAGAATGGAATGAAGAAGAAAATGATTCGTTCCTTCTAGTAATTGCGTCGTATTGAATAAGGAGAAGACGGATAGATAACGGAGCCACTCCGTCTTGTCACTTAGCTCCGACAGAATCGTCAAGACGATCGATAGAACCAGCACACTACCGGCAAGCGAAAAAGCACGACGTTCTTCGTCAAATAACGTCGCAACGAATAACGTAAAGGCGCCGATCGCCAAGAGTAACAATAGCGCATTGAGCTGAATCCGCCATAAGATGACGTCATTGATCGAAATATCTGTCATCCACCAGTCGGATACCATCAAGACAAGTCCATTCAGTCCTACGAGAACCATACTTGCGATACCCATGACGATCGCGACAGCAAACGTATACGCATTCCGGGTGATCGGGGCTGCGAGATAGACGATCAGCTCTCCGTTGTCGATCGGTCGCGCAACGAGGTGCGCTGCTAATGAGAGCAAGAATAGACTCGCAATGACTTGAAAGATCAATCCATAATAGTTCCCTCCGAGCAGATCCAGTACATTATCGAATCCCGTCACCTTATCGTATTGAAATACTTTTAAGACTTCTGGAGGTAACGCTTCTAGTTTTGTTTCTAGTAAACCAGTCTTCATCATCGATGGATAAAGCAACTCAAGCATCAATAAGTAGAGACTCGTTCCAATCGCATAAGCAAGCACGGGCTTTCTGACCTGCTTGAATAAAGAGCGGATCAGCAATATCACGACGATTCCTCCTCTCCATAATAATGCAAGAAGACCTGTTCTAAATCATCTGCTGACGGACGAATCAGTCGCACATCATACTGAGTTAAATAAGCGATCGCCTGATTCAAGCTCAGCGTCTCGTCCGTTTGAAAACTGACTTCCAGCCGCTTCGGTTCAACACCGACTTGCATCGCGAACTGTGCTGCTTCCACCTCCGTTCGGAAGACGATCGTATACGTCTTTCGACTCGATCGAACCAACTCATGAATATCCGATTCGACGATGATGCGCCCTGCTTTGATTAAAGCCGCTCGATCGCACGATTTTTCCATCTCCGGAAAGTGGTGTGAACTCATCAGAATCGCTTTTCCAGCATGCTTCTCCTGTTCGATCCACTCTAAAAAACGCTCTTGCATCAAAGGATCAAGTCCACTGGTTGGCTCATCAAGTAGATAGACCGGTGCATCTTTCATGAAGCAACCGACAAGTGCCAGTTTTTGTTTCATCCCTTTTGACATCTTGCGGATTTTCGTCTTCGTCTCAAAAGGAAATCGTTTCAACAACAGTTGTCGCCGTGCCGGATTGCTACCGTGTAGTCGTTGCATCAAATCCAGCATGTCTGCTCCCGTCATGTCTCCAGGTAAACTAATCTCCCCCGGCAAATAACCGACCAACTGCTTCACCTCTTTACTTTGCTTCCAGCAATCAAAACCACCGATCGTCGCCCTTCCATCGTCCGCAACCATTAGTCCCATCAAATGTCGGAGTGTCGTTGATTTTCCAGATCCGTTTGGTCCGATGAAACCGAATATCGTACCCGGATCAACTGTAAAACTGACATCGAATATTCCACGCCCCGGTGCAAACTCTTTCGTGACATGCTCCAAACGGATCATCGTCCGACCTCCTCATCCCCTATTTTTCTCATCACTGTATTGATACCCGTTTTGAAGCAGTTTGTTCGGATCAAAACGATAGATGACGAATCGCTCGTCATGATTTTTTTCATAGAGGTCTCGTAATCGAATCTCATCGATTTGCTCGAATACGGTATGGCGCTCCAGGTACTCCCGGTATTCATCGGTCGGGTAATACAAGATGAGATCAACCGAACGCGGGGAACGTTCGACCGAACTTAAAATGTGATCGATCACTTTCATGAAAATTTGTGAAGAGAATGGATTAAAGAAATAAAACTTATTCGCCTCATCCGGAATGGTATACTGCTCGGCATACGTCTGTTCGAATCGCAAACTTCCGGAACGCCGCTTCCTTCGACTTTGGTATTTCGCCATATTCCGAAGTGCGTCCTCGTAAAATTGTCCATTCATCTCGATTCCGATGACGGAACAGTCGAATCGGTCATGTAAGTAAAAGTTTAAACGCCCTTTCCCACACCCGAAATCGATGACAGTATCCTCTTTTTGAAACGGATAGGTTTCGCATAATTCGCCGAGTGCCGCATAAGGCGTCGGTTCATAGCGATTGTAGTGACTAAACACACCATAAAGGTGTTGCATCTCAATGGTCTCAATTCGTAATCGTTGATCATATTCCTGTTCATTCATCGTCTTTTGTTCCTTCTTTCCGGCATTCTTTCCCTCATCGTACTATACTGAAGAAGTACGTTACTCGTTTTTTGAAAGGGGATTTTATGATGATCGTCGTTACGAACCGGATTAAAGTCAAAAAGGGGATGGCTGCAGCTCTCGCTCCTCGTTTTACGCGTCCAAGTGGACTTGATACGATGGACGGATTCATCCGTGTTGAGGTCTTATTGACGCAAAACATCGAAGAACACGATGAAATGAACGTCAACATGTACTGGGAAGATATGAAGAGTTTTCAAGCGTGGCGGGAAAGTGACGATTTCAAAGCGTCACATAGTCGACCTGCGAGTAGTGAGGCAGGAGAATCGCCAATGCTCGGCAGCGAGATTCTGACATATGAAGTCGCTTCGGTCAAAGAACGCGCATGATGCACGAAAAGGACTCGTATCGAGTCCTTTTTTATATACCTATATACAAATAATGAAAGGGTCGAATTGTCATAAATGGTATTATTTGTTATCATAGTGCCATTACAGAGAGAGGGTCCTTCATGAATTCATTAACTATATTTGAACAAGCCATTCGTAGCTTACCTGACGATCGTACGTTACGACGTGATGAATTATGGACGGACGATTTTTTATTGCAACAGGAGAACGAGCTGACCGTCTATTACTCTCCGATTGGCGAATATGTCAATACTGAAGCAAAAGTCGTCATCATCGGGATCACACCAGGTTTTGAACAGATGCGAATCGCTTTCGAAGAAGCGACGGATGCCCTTCATCATGGTGTTTCATTAGAAGAGACGGCACGCCTCGTCAAATATACAGCAAGCTTTGCCGGAACGATGCGACGTAATCTCGTCCAGATGCTTGATACACTCGAACTTCCAGCATTACTAGGAATTGAGACAACGGCTAGCTTATTTCATCAACACCAGGAATTGTTACATCCGACGTCGCTGTTAAAGCAACCCGTCTTTTATCGCGAAAAAAATTACTCGGGTCATCAACCGAAGATCAATCGTAGCCCTTTATTGAGGCACTACGCGGAAGAACACTTCGTCGCTGAGATCAATCAGTTACAAAAAACAGCGTTATTAATTCCACTCGGTCGGGTCGTCGAGACGCAAGTCCGTGGATTGATTCATGATGGACGAATCGAACAGCATCAGCTTCTTTCCGGATTCCCCCACCCATCTGGCGCGAACGGTCATCGAAAAAAACAATTCGAGGAAAACCAAGCCTATTTGATGAAACAGCTCATTCAACATTTTGCTGAATAAACAACTTTATCTTAAATTATCAGAATATATGGTTGAATCGCTTCTGAAATACATGATAAAGTGTCCATAAGAACAGAATATGACTATTCTATCGATGAGGTAGAGGCGCGATTTCAATCAGTACTTGGTCCGAGGATGACAACGAAGACGACTACAGGAAAGGTGACATCGCCGAAATGACAGTATGTGTCGAGCATATCGTCGTTGGTCGATTCGGGAAACACCCGATCGATTGCCATACATAACAATTGTATGGAGCGCTCCAATTCGGCTAAGAAAGACGCATCCAGCGAGGGTGTCGGCTTTGTTGCCGGTGCCCTTGCTTTTTTTGTGCCGCGGGGTCTCATCTTTAAGCTATTTATTAAAGAGGAGGATATTTTTCATGGTCAACTATTCAGATTCCATTATTGCCCTTGTACCTGCTTTACTAGCTATCTTATTAGCCATCTTTACCCGAAAGGTCGTTCTTTCGTTAGGTGTCGGCATTCTCGTCGGTGCCCTGTTACTCCACCGTTTTAACCCGATCGATACGGTAACCTATCTCGGCAAGAACATCTTCAGTCTCTTTTGGGCAGACGGTGCCTTGAACGAGTGGAACGTCTTATTGCTTGTCTTCTTGTTATTGCTCGGCGTCCTTTCCACGCTCATTCAGACATCAGGTGGCGCTCGTGCCTTCGGTGAATGGGCTTCTACTCACGTCAAGACAGCGCGTGGTGCACGCTTAGTTGCCTTCGGACTCGGTATCTTGATTTTCATCGATGATTACTTCAACAGTCTCGCTGTCGGCAACGTCAGTCGTCCGTTAACGGATCGCCGTGGTGTCTCACGTGCGAAGCTTGCCTATTTAATTGACTCAACAGCTGCGCCTGTTTGTGTCATCAGTCCGCTTTCGAGTTGGGGCGCATTCATCATCTCCATCATCGCCGGTATCTTAACGACGCACTCGATTACGGATTACTCAGCGTTTAGTGCTTTCATGATGATCGTTCCAATGAACTTCTATGCGATTTTCGCGTTACTTTTAACACTTTACATCGCTTACTCTGGCGTCTCTGTCGGACCGATGAAACAGCATGAACGCCGTGCCGCGAATGGTGAACTTTTTGATGCGTCAAAAGGAACACCGATGGGGATGGCAAAAGAGGTCAACGAACATACGAACGGAAAAGTCCGGGATCTCGTCGTTCCGATCGTCGTTCTCGTCATTGCTACGATCAGTGCGTTGCTCGGAACAGGTGCTCAGGCACTTGCAGCCGACAATCGCCCGTTTACTTTAATTGGAGCATTTGAGGCAACAGACGTCACACGTTCACTCGTCGCAGGTGTCGTCATCAGTTTAATCGTTGCTTTCCTGATGCTGATCGGACGGAAAATTCCGGGCCGCGATTACCGTGCAAGCATCGTTGCTGGTATGCGTTCGATGTGGCCAGCAGTCGTGATTCTGTTATTTGCTTGGACGATCATTGCTGTTATCGGTGATATGAAAACAGGCGATTATCTCGCAAGCTTCATCAGCAACTCGATTTCTGCTTCGTACTTGCCGTTCTTATTATTCTTGATTGCCGGCTTGATGGCATTCTCGACAGGAACAAGTTGGGGCACATTCGGGATCATGTTGCCAATCGGTGCGGATCTCGTCATGGCTGTCGATGCTTCACTCTTGTTACCGACGCTTGCTGCTGTTCTTGCTGGATCTGTCTTCGGTGACCATTGTTCACCGATTTCCGATACGACGATCCTCAGTTCGACAGGGGCTGGATCCCATCATATCGATCACGTTACGACACAATTACCGTATGCGCTAGTCGGTGCCGTCACTGCGGCAGTCGGTTATTTAGTCATCGGTTTCACGGAGTCTTCGGTCTTCGGTTTCATCGGAGCTCTTGTCACATTCGTACTCTTTGTCGTCGTCTTGAACGTTCTCTCGAAAAAAGGCGAAACCGCTTCGGATTTACAAACGGATTGATGAAACACTTTACGAAAAAAGGCATTGGATGCGCGCATCCAATGCCTTTTTTATATCTATTCGTTTCACACCATCAATAAACACACATCATTCGCGAACGCTACTGGATCCTCGAGTGGGAGTCCTTCGACAAGCAATGCTTGTTGATACATTAGTTTTGTATAGCGCTCGAATTTTGAACGATCGTTTTGATACGCCGTTTCAAGAGACTCGAACACTGCGTGTGACGGATTCAATTCAAGAATCTTGACCGCTTCTACCCCTTCATTATTCGGCATCGCCTTCAGAATTTTCTCCATCTCGATCGAGACAGCGCCGTCCGTCGCAAAGCAGACAGGATGCGATTTTAGACGTGTTGAGGCTTTGACTTCCTTGACTTGCCCACTTAGCACTTCCTGCATGGCTTGGAACATCTCTGCTTGTGCGTCCGTCGTCTCCGCTTCCTCCGCTTCAATCCCTAAATCGCTACTCGTGACCGACTTGAACGTCTTCTCGTTGTACGTCACGAGCATCTGGATCGCGAACTCATCGATCTCTTCCGTGAAGTACAAGATATCATACCCTTTATCACGGACGAGCTCGGATTGTGGTAATTTATCCAGACGATTCGTACTCTCACCAGCGGCGTAGTAAATATGTGCCTGATCTTCCGGCATCGCTGCGACGTATTCTGCGAGTGTGATCAACTTCTTTTCCTTCGCCGAGTAGAAGAGGACCAGATCCTGCACCTGTTCTTTATGCATGCCATAATCATTATACATACCGAACTTCAGCTGGCGTCCGAACGCTTGATAGAATGTTTCGTACTTCGTGCGATCCTCGCGCAGGAGGGCTTCGAGTTGTGTCTTGATCTTACTTTGGATATTTTTCGCGATCAATTTCAATTGACGATCGTGTTGCAGTAACTCGCGCGAGATGTTGAGCGATAAGTCTTCCGAGTCAACCATCCCTTTGACGAAACTGAAGTGATCCGGCAACAAGTCGCTGCATTTTTCCATGATCAAGACACCGTTGGCATAGAGTTCAAGACCCTTTTCAAATTCCTTCGAATAATAATCGTACGGTGCCTGCTCTGGAATGAATAAGATCGATTGATAACGAACAGCGCCGTCGACACTGATATGAATGTGTTTCGCTGGTGTGTCGAAACCATAACGCTTCTCTTGGTAGAAGTTCGTATAGTCCTCGTCTGTCAATTCCCGTTTGTTCTTCCGCCAGATCGGCACCATGCTGTTGATCGTCTTGACGACTTCGACCTCTTCCGTCTCGTCACTGCCTTCGATCGGCTGACGTTCGAGTTCCTTCATCTCGATCGGATAACGAATGAAATCTGAATATTTTTTGATGATACTGCGCAAACGATACGTCTCGAGGTATTCGTCATACGATTCTTCTTCCTCGTTCGCCTTGATGTGGAGTGTAATCTCCGTTCCGACGGTTTCCTTGTCGACTTCCTCGATCGTATAACCTTCGACACCACGCGATTCCCATTTATAAGCGACTGCACTGCCGAACGGTTTCGTAACGACAGTGACGACGTCTGCGACCATGAAGGCAGAATAGAATCCGACACCGAATTGTCCGATGATATCATGACCATCTTGTGCTTCATTCTCTGCCTTGAAGGCAAGCGATCCACTTTTTGCGATCGTACCGAGATTCTCTTCTAGTTCTTCCTTCGTCATTCCGATTCCCGTATCACGAATGATGAGTTGACGCGCTTCTTTATTTGGTTCGATCGTAATTTTGTAGTGTTCCTTTTCGAACGAAATCGTCTCGTCCGTCAATGCTTTGTAGTACATCTTATCCATGGCGTCACTTGCATTCGAGATCAATTCGCGCAGGAAAATCTCCTTATGCGTATAGATGGAATGAATCATCATCTCCAGCAATCGTTTTGATTCCGCCTTAAATTGTTTCGTTTCCATGCTCATTCTGCCTCCCCTTTTTTAGCACTCATTCATATAGAGTGCTAATTCATCTCCTATTATTAGGGAGTTCGAAATATCTGTCAATCTCCTTTTTCACTGTGTGTCGTGACTTTTTCAAGGACAATCATTCCGATTTGACGTAAGTGTTCTGCTGACCCGTAGGTGCCATGGCTAACGCCGTTTTCATCCTTTCGATTACCGAGACCGATGAACTGCTCACTCGGTTTGAAGTGGAGTCCGACGACGGGTACCTGAAATCGTGACGAGAAGCCAACTTGAAAAATCGCGTCTGGATAATCCGTTGGTCGATAGGTTGTCCAATCGATATCTGGTTCGAGCTTCGCAAATCGTTCCGTGTGCTCCTTACCGAGCAGGATGATCCCTTTTATCGAAAACAGTTCAAGCAGGCGTAACAAAAATGTCTGACCGAATGGACTATCTTCCAACACGCTGCGTTCTTTGATCGCTCCCATGTAGTGGTGTGTCGGAAACGGGAAAAAGTCCAAATGAATGACTGGATCAAGCGTCTTTTCGTAAAACGACGCACCGAGTCCGTTCAAGAATCCTTCAAGCTTACCGCCACCCGGTCGACCGAACCATGTCCGGTAAATGTTCGGTTGTTTGAAATAATCATTGAAGCGCCGGATTGAATCTGTCAGCGTCTCCTCCTGGAGATAATCCTCCCATGACATCGACTTCGGACGAATAAAGAGCGGACCGGTCTCGTCGAATCGTAATGCGCTCGTCCGGTCTAAAAACTGCGTTCGGGATGGGTTCGTCGCGATCGTCACCCAACTGCTACGCGTCGCATCACCAAACCAAAGGACAGGTGTCGTTTGATCAATCAGTTGATCTGCGAACGCACTTTTCTCGAGCGTCATTTGATACTCGACAGCTTCCTGTAATAATTTTTTGGCAAGTTGCCATTGATCGGATGTCAGCGTTCTCATCTCCCTTTTTACAGCGATTATGCTGTTGTAGATGTACCCCTTATCTTCTATTACTAGACGCGTCGATGGGTTTAATCTCCATTTCTCCGGGAATGTTTCATAAGGTGAACGATACGACTTAGGAGGGGTTTAGCAATGGGTAGACTGGATCAAAAAATAGCTGTCATTACCGGCTCGGCAACAGGGATTGGACAAGCGACCGCGCTTGTATTCGCAGAACAAGGAGCAACGGTCGTTTGTGCCGATGTCTCACTTGAAAAAGCACAACAAACAGTAGAACAGATTACACAACAAGGCGGGAAAGCGGAAGCCGTCCATGTTGACGTCTCAGACGTCGAGAGTGTTGAGCAACTTGCGAAGCATGTCAAAGAGACGTACGGTACGGTCGACGTCCTCTTCAACAATGCCGGAATCGATGAACAAGGTGGGAAAGTCCACGAGTATCCAATCGATCTCTTCGACCGGATCATCGCTGTCGATTTACGCGGTACATTCCTCGTCAGTAAATTCTTGATTCCACTCATGCTGGATAACGGTGGTTCGATCATCAATACGTCATCGATGTCGGGTCGCGCAGCTGACTTGAACCGGTCTGGTTATAACGCGGCGAAAGGCGGGATCGCGAACTTCACTCGCGCGATGGCAATCGATTACGCGCGTCATGGCATTCGTGTCAATTCGTTATCGCCAGGAACGATTGAAACACCACTCATCGATACACTCGTCGGTGAAAAAGAAAAAGAACAAGGCAAACAATTCCGCGATGCGAACGCCTGGATCACACCACTCGGTCGACTCGGTAAACCACGCGAGATGGCAACGGTCGCCCTCTTCCTTGCTTCTGACGACAGCTCGTATGTCACAGGTGAGGACATCACGGCGGATGGCGGCATCATGGCTTATACATGGCCGGGAGAGATGTTAATCGATTCGAAGTGGAAAGACGAAGCAGAAAAAAGTGAATGAGCAATGCGCGGTGTAACCCTTTGGTTGCACCGCTTTTCTTTTACCTCAAGACGTTCAGTACCGCAAATTATTTTCTGAATTAGTTTACCTCCCTGAAGTATTTTTATCAGGGTATAGGACAGGTAAAGGGGGGAAAAATCATGCAAACAGCGATTGCTTACTTACAACAGTGTCTTCAAATTCCAAGCGTCAATCCGATGGACGGAGAAGAAGCCGTCGCACGTTACGTATACGATGTACTGGTCGACCATCAGATCTCGACAGAATGGATTGAAGTTTCACCAAAACGAATTTGTCTCGTCGCGACCGTTCCTGCGAGCGAAGATGTTTCACGTCCTGCCGTCCTCGGTCTATCTGGTCATCTCGATACGGTTCCAGTTCAAGGAGACGGCTGGACGAAAGATCCATACGGCGGCGAAATCGAAAACGGCCGCATCTATGGTCGTGGGGCTTCTGATATGAAATCAGGTGTCATGGCAATGGTGCAAGCACTGATTCAATATAGAGAACGTCAAGACCGACCAAACACTATCAAACTTCTGATTACATCCGATGAGGAGAATGGAATGACGGGTGCTCGTCATTTGACCGAACAAGGACACGCGGATGATTTAGACGCTTTACTGATTACAGAACCAACAAGCGGAATGATCGGTTATGCACAAAAAGGTGTCGTTGGGATCGAAGTGACATGTCGTGGGAAAAGTGCACACAGCTCTGCCCCTCAACTCGGACGTAATGCGATCGATGACGTCTATCGCGTCATCCAGGAAGTGAAGTCGGAACGCTTCTCGATTACGGCGAATCATCATCCGGCGCTTGGTCCGGTCGTCGCGTCAATCACATCCATAAAAGGAGGCGAAGGACCGAACGTCGTTCCGAGTCAGGCTTCGTTTTATATGGATATTCGGACGATTCCCGGGTTCGATCGAGCGGACGTTCTTGCTGCCTTTACAGCTATCGAGCGTCGTCTTGTAGCAGAAGATTCCGAGTTTGATATGAACGTGACCGTCATCAAGGATATTCCTTCTTGTGAAACCGATGAACGGGTGCCTTTCTTGCAACAGGTCGCGGATACGATGGAGCAGGTTAGCGGCGTGACACCACGAAAAATCGCTATTCCAGGTGGAACGGATGGTGCGATGTTCAGCCAAGCGAAAAAGTCATTTCCAATCGCAATCGCTTCATTCCATGATTTCCGTCTCGCACACCAAGTGGATGAATCGATTCCGTTATCCGAATATGAAAAAACGATTGCGTTTTGCTTCAACTTGATCAACACACCATTACATCAATCGCCCCCATCACATAAAAAAAAGAAGGAACGACATTCGATATTGTAACCGAATGTCGTCCCTTCTTTTTGTGTTAGCGCCTTTCATCAGCTGATTCAGTAGACGCCAAGTTGTGCTAACGCCTCACTTAAATAACTTTGATCACTGCGAAACTGGTGACTCGTTTGTCCGTCAGACCAACTGATGAAGACACGACCAAGTCGGTCATAGCGTAAGTGGAGACGAATTACTCCCTGCTCGAATACGACTTCACCGTGTAACGACTCATGGACGTGAGCAAAGTTACGGATGAACGCATCATATTGATTGAATGTAACTGAAAACTGGTGTTCACTATTCCGCCCTACCATCTGAATCGTTAGTTCTTCTTGCGTTGGATGTACGTGTAAGATTTCCCATAGTACACTGCTTTCTTCTCCTCGAAACACGATACGATGCTTCATTCGATTTCCACCTCTGAGCCACAGGATATTTACTAGTACTTCTCGAAAGTAACCCATATCTTCTTCATCCGAAAGGAGTCTGCTTATGCCTGATACGCCAAAGACAGGTCCTACCGAACAGTCCGTTGATGCCTTTCTGGCACAAGTCGAACCGCCGCAACGTCAAGCAGATGGTATCACACTACGTCAGTTCTTCGAAGATGTCACGGGATATGAAGCCGTCCTTTGGGGTTCATCCTTGATTGGTTTTGGTTCCTACCATTACCGCTACGCCTCCGGCCGCGAGGACGACAGCTTTTATGTCGGCTTTTCTCCGCAGAAGACGAACCTCGTCCTTTATCTCGCGCTTGGTGAAGACGCAGTCTCAGAACGACTGCTTGCCAGTCTCGGTACGTATCGACGCGGTAAGTCCTGCATCTACGTCAAACGACTGACTGACATCGACTTAGGCATACTTCGGGAAATGATCGAGCACTCGATCCGCACGTTAAAAACCATGTACCCCTCTTGATTTCAATCAAAAACAGCCGAAGCGAATGCGCTTCGGCTGTCTTGTTATCGAATTAATGTCCGCCTTCCGTCCGATCGATATGGCGAATGTGTTTGAGATTGACCCCGATGATGATGACGGATAAGAGGACGAAGCCACTTCCGACATAAAACGGTAGATTTGCGTTGAAGATTTCAGCCAATTTACCGGCCATGAATGGCGCAATGGCTGCCCCGAGAAAACGTAGGAAACTGTATGCCGCAGATGCTGTCGAACGTTCGACAGGTGCTGCATCCATGACAGCTGTCGTGATGAGCGTGTTGTTATTCCCAAGCACAGCTCCCGCCAAGATGACACAGACGATGACGACGGCTGGAGTTTCCGTGAAGATCCCCATCAACAGAAGCAAGATCGCGAATGTGATCAACATCATGATCATCGCTTTGATCGTTCCGAACCATTGTTTCAGTTTCGGAGCCGTTAAGACTGATGTGATCGCAAGCAACATCCCCCAACCGAGGAAGACGAATCCGAGTCCTTTCGCTGGTAGTTTCATGACGAATGGTGCATAAGCCATGATCGTAAAGAAACCAACGTTATAAAGCGCTGCAACGATTCCGAGTGTCAGTAATGAACGATGTTTCATCGCTTGGAACGGTGCTTTTAATGATAACTTCTGTTTCGGTGCAGCAGATGCTGCTTGTTTTGGCATCAAGAAAAGTAAGACAAGAAACGCGATGATCATGATCGTCGCAACACCCATGAATGGGGCGCGCCATGTGATCGAACCGAGCGTTCCGCCTAATAGCGGTCCGATCGAAATCCCAAGACCAACGGCTGCTTCATATAAAATAATCGCTTTTGCTGTTCCGCCTGATGACAGCGAAACAATCGCAGCAAGTGCTGTTGCGACGAATAAGGCGTTCCCAAGTCCCCATCCACCGCGTAACGCGACGAGCGTCCAAATGCTGTCTGCTTGTGAAGCAAAACCAGCAACAGTTGCGATGACGGCAATCCCGAGCATCAATGTTCCTTTTTGACCAATCCGTGATGAGATCGCGCCTGTAATTAACATCGCGAATGCCATGACGGCGTTATAACTTGTAAATAAGAGCGTTACTTCACTTTTGGACGCTTCTAAATTCTCAGCAATCGTCGGTAAGACGGGATTGACGAGCCCCATTCCCATGAATGCTGTGATACTGGCGAAAAAGACTGCCCAAACAGCAACCGGTTGATGGAATAATCCATGTTTGCTTTCCGCTAATACCGTTTCCGGCTCAAGCGTCGTTGTTTTTTCAGCAAGTGCCATAGTGTCCCTTCTTTCTATTGGATGTGTTACATGAACTGTTTAAACGAATGGCGGATGACGTCACCTCGACTAATGATCCCAACAAGACGTCCTGCCTTGAGGATTGGAAGCTTTTTGATCCGTTTTGCGCCGAGTGTCGCTGCAATCTCTTCCATTTCTGTGTCAGCGTCCGCTGTTACGACCTTCCGGCGTGCAAGTTCCATGACAGGTCGATTCAAGATATGACGAATTCGATCTTCATAATCTTCTTCGTCTCCTTTGATGACATCTACATATAAGAATGTATCGACGATGATGTCCTTGTGTTTTCCGATCGCGCGCATGATATCTCCGTCACTGATATAACCGACGACCTCTTGCTCGGCATTGATGACGGGTACGCCGCTAATACCAGATTGAATGAATCGTTCGATGACCGTACGAATCAGATCTGTATCGTTTACCGTAATGACCTCTTGTTTCATCGATTCATAAGCTTTCATCTGAATTCTCCTTTGTCGTTCGTTTCTCATCTACGAAAGTTGTATGATACAATCAAAAGAACAAAAATGATTGTATCATACAACTACAACTCTGTCAAGCCTCCTGCTTTTCGCATTGACAGCTTATCCACATTGGGTAATCATGAGGAACAGAGAGACTTTTTTGAAAGGGGAGATACCCGATGTCTCAACAATCACTCGAAACCATTGAACTCGAGTTAGCGATCCTGATCCGGCGCTTAACGACGGCGACGGCAGACAATCGTAATTTGGACCGTGCTTCTTATCTCTTACTGCGACAATTAGCGGATTCCGGCAAAGTCGGTGTTAAAACACTTGCCCGTGAACTTCAGCTCGATGTCTCGACCGTCAGTCGCCAAGCAGCGGCACTCGATCAGAAGCAACTCGTTGAAAAAGTAAAAGATCCGACAGATGGGCGAGCCTTTTTCTATCATATTACAGATAAAGGACAACAAGAACTCACCATCTACCGAACCGCACGTCTCGCGAGCATCGAACGTCTACTGACAGACTGGCCAGCGGATGATGCAGAAGATTTCGGACGCCTATTGCAACAATTCAATCGCGCCTTGCGCGAACGGTAATGGAATCACACCATTAAAAAAAACGGACGCGAAATCGATTGATTTCGTGTCCGTTTTTTCGTCATCATTCATCACGTATGAGAAACCTGACAAACCGAACGAATTTGCGCGATGTGTTCCGGTGAAGTTCTACAACAACCGCCAATCAATCGTGCTCCAGCTTCATACCATGTCTTTGCGATGGCTTGGAACGACGTACACTGATTATTCGTACCTGACCATGTTTTTGCGACCGGATCATAGACCTCACCAGAGTTCGGATAGACGATGATTGGCACATCCGTCAACGCCTTGACGTGACGGATAAAATCGGTCGCGTAAGATGCTGGAAAACAATTTGCACCGATTGCTGCGAGCTGTGGATGTTGTCCGACCGTTTCAATACACGTCGCAAGTGCCGTTCCTTCACTAATGTGCGTCGCATCTTGAAGCGAGAACGTCAGCCAAGCAGATACTTCCGGGAACGCTTCGAGAATCCCGAACAACACGACAGCTTCCTCAAGCGACGGAATTGTCTCGAATGCCAGCAGATCAGCCCCCGCTTCAATCAATGCTTCGATGCGTGGTCTGTGGAAGGCTTCTAGCACATCTGCTGACACACCATAATGACCGCGATACTCAGAACCATCTGCTAAGTAGGCACCATAAGGACCAACTGATCCCGCGATCAATGCGGCACTCTTTCCGCTACGCGTCCGTGCATCTTGCGCTAAGGTAACCGTTTGTCGAATTAACGCTTGTGCTTCCTCGGTCGTGATGTGACGTTGCTTGAATCCTTCGATACTTGCTTGATAGCTTGAGGTGATCGCAACATCGGCGCCCACTTCAAAGTAATCGTGATGGACACGCTCAATCTGTTCCGGTGCTTCAATTAAGAGGCGTGCCGACCAAAGTGGATCGTTCAGGTCGAATCCCTTTTGTTCGAGTTCGGTCGCAAGGGCACCATCTAAAATAAGAAAAGGAACTTCCTGTAATCGTTGGTCAACTGGATTTTTGATTCGGGACATCTTCAACACTCCGTTTCTGAGAAGAATTCGTGAACGCATGAACGACATAACAGATCACGATGAATGGGATACCGCAATACAAGGCGACTCGTTGCGTCGGATCAAATCCGATACCAATCAGGGAAATCAAACAGACGACGAAAGCGGCGATCGGTACCAATGGAAAGAGTGGTGTACGATAGACCAATTCGTCGACCATATGCCCTTCGCGGAGGAATTGTTTCCGGAAGCGATACTGCGCAACGCTGATACTCATCCAGACGACGACAACAGCAAGACCGGAAATCGAGACGAGCGCGATATAGACACTTCCTGCTGCATAGATGCTAGAAAGCAAAGCAAGTCCTCCGCCAAGCATGCTGAACAATACAGCTCGAAGTGGAACCCCACTTGGTGTCACCTGGGCGAAGAAGCGCGGAATCATGCGTTCGTTCGCAAGCGACCAAAGCATCCGGGAGGCAGCGTAAAGCCCAGAGTTCGCTGCCGATAAGATCGCTGTCAGAATGACGAAGTTCATCACGTCTGCCGCATACGGAATCCCGATTCGTTCAAACACGGCAACGAATGGACTTTCGAGCACGCCCTTCCCTTCCGTTGGCAATAAGACGGCTAATACGATGATCGTACCGACGAAAAAGAGGACGAGTCGCAAAATCGTTGTTCGGATCGCAAGCGGAATCGTCCGCTTCGGATCGACCGCTTCACCCGCTGCGACGCCGATCAATTCCGTTCCTGAGTAAGCAAAGTTCACGGCAAGCATCGTCATGAAGATCGCAAATGCCCCATTTGGAAACAATCCTCCTTCCGTTAAGGAAGAAAAGAATGGTGCCGGGCTACCATCTTGTAATGGGATGAAGCCAACGATGGCTCCCGCACCAAGTAAAATGAAAGCAATGATCGTCACGACCTTAATGGCGGAGAACCAAAACTCGACTTCAGCAAATACGCGGACCTTCAAGACGTTGATACCAAGGATCATCGCAGCGAATAATGCACTGAACACCCAGACTGGAATCGACGGGAACCAACGTTGCATCAAAATGCCTGCTGCCGTGAATTCTGAACCAAGGGCGACCGTCCACGTCAGCCAGTAGAGCCAGGCCACTGTATAACCGGTGCCGGGTCCAATGTACTTCGTTGCGTACTTATGGAATGATCCGGTTTCCGGCATGTGCACGGCGAGTTCACCGAGACTTAACATGACTAAGTAAACGACGACGGCCCCAATCAAGTAAGACAGAATCGTTCCGACGCGTCCTGCTTGTTCCAACGTATAACCTGTACTTAAAAATAATCCTGTTCCAATGACACCACCTAACGACAGCATGATCAGATGACGTGATTCCATCTTGCGTCGAAACGCTCCGCTCGTTTTCATGAATCCATTTCCTCCTCGTTCCACCTATTCCAAACAAAAAACGCATCCTCACGGATGCGTCGGTCGACAATTCGGAAATCTTATCGATCGGGTGCAGCACCCGCAGGAATTAGCACAGTATCTTTCGACCTGTTGCTGAGGTTTCATAGGGCCAGTCCCTCCACCTCTCTGGATAAGTATGTAATTGTTCCTAACCATATCAGAATGCAGATAATTCAGTCAACAGGCATTTCCCGATTTTTTTGATAGATCCATAAATTAGATTCAATCAGTTGAAGATGACGTGAAGAGCGTGTTTCGAGCAAAGTACTAAAGAAATGTTTCACTTCGACGGGCTGACCCTTTTCCATGTCCCGTAACATCGATGATTTCATCGTGTCTTCCATTGCATGCATCTGCTTCAGCAAGACCGCTTCTACATCGTCATTAAAGACTGCGCCTTGTTCTTCCATCGCTCGCTTCGCTTCCTTCATGACGTCTTGAATCATCTGATGACCAATTGGGTCCTTGCGAATTGGACCGATGGCAGAGCGAAATAGTGTCGTCACGCCCGCAAATGTCGAAATGAAGAGGTACTTTTGCCACATGTCATCCATGATATGCATCGAGTACGCCATCGGTGCCTTCGCTTTCGCAAAACGTGTTGCAATCTCCTCTAAACGCGCTGTTGGTTTACCGGTTCGTGAACCAAACAATAGCCGATGCGACGGGCTTGTCTGTACAATACGCCCTTCTGCATCAAGCGTCGATTCAATGAAGCAAAGTCCGCCCAGTACTCGATCTTCTCCGAAGACTTCTGTTAACCGTCGTATATGCTGCATGCCGTTCAACAAAGGAATGATGTACGTCTCGCTCGAAACAAATGGCGCAAGATCCTGTAGGACATCATCCAAGTGATAGGCTTTCGTCGAAAGTAAGACGACATCAAATGTGTGATTCAGTCGCATGTCTCGTGTCACTAACTGAGGCGTGATCATAACATCACCATGAGGACTAGTGATCTGTAACCCTGTCTTTTGTAATTGTTCATATCGCTTCGGACGGACGAGAAAGGTCACCTGTTCACCTTGCTCAGCAAGACGGCCCCCGAAATAACCTCCGACTGCTCCTGCACCTACAACTAAAATATTCATATGTACTATCTCCTCCTTACCCGTTCTGATTATTGATTACTCCTTCACCCTAACATATTTGGAATCGATTTCCTGATTGCCAGTTGAATCGTTAAGATTTAAGTGAAGCGTTTGCATTTTAGAAAAAAACGTATATACTAACTTGTATACAAGTATACTCAATGTAGAAATCAGGTGATTTTATGTCAGAACTGTTATACCCCTTGAAGTGGTTGTCAAAAGCTTCTGCCGGAGATCGTGTCGCGCACGAACTACGAATGCGGATCATTTCAGGAAAAATTGAAAGCGGTACCATTTTATCCGAAAACAAAATAGCCTTTGATTTTTCAGTCAGTCGCTCACCTGTCCGTGACGCGTTAAAGGTCCTTGCAGCCGAACAGTTGATTCGTCTCGAACGAATGGGGGCGGTCGTCGTCGGTTTATCCGAGCGCGACATTCAAGAAATCTATGATGTCCGGTTACTCATCGAAACGTTCGTCTTCGAGCGACTTGTTAAGGTCGAACGGGCAGAACTCGTCCGTGAACTCAGCAAAATTCTCGAAATGATGAAGGTTGCCATCAAATATAAGGATGCTGATGAATTCTCTTTCCAAGACGTACTGTTTCATGAAACGATCATCCGCTCGATCGATCATGGGTATGTCAGCATGATTTGGCAAAATCTCAAACCAGTCATGGAAAGTTTCATCCTCCTATCAATGCGGGTACGATTCGAGGAAGACATCGAAGACTTTGAACGCATCCTCGCGAACCATGCCTTGTATATCGAAGCGATCGAGACAGGAGATCGTGAACGGATGGTTGCTTCCTTACATCAGAACTTTGATGATGTTCAGGAAGTCGAAGATCTTTGGAAAACGCAACAAATGATGTCGAAAGGAGTCGATTCACATGACTAAATACATGTTAGGCGTCGATATCGGAACGACGAGTACGAAAGCAGTCTTATTTACGACAAAAGGAGAGGTCATCGGACAAACGAACGTCGGTTACCCACTCCACACACCGAACCGTTCGACGGCGGAACAGGATCCGGAAGAAATTTTTGATGCCGTACTCGAATCCATCCGATTGATCACAAAACGTCATCCGAGCATGCCACCGAAGTTCGTCGCGTTCAGTAGTGCCATGCACAGTTTGATTGCGATGGACGCACAACATCAACCGTTGACTGCCTGCATCACATGGGCGGACAGTCGGAGTGAAGCATGGTCGAACAAGATTAAGGAACAATATGGTCTCTCGATCTATCACCGGACCGGGACACCGATTCATCCGATGTCACCGCTTAGCAAAATCAGTTGGCTCGTCGAAGATCGTCCGGAGCTCCACGCTCAAACGAAAAAGTATGTCGGGATCAAGGAGTTCGTGTTCCAAAGACTGTTCGGAACATATGTCATCGACCACTCTCTCGCTTCAGCAACTGGTCTCTTTAATATTCATGAATTAGGTTGGGATACGGGCGCACTGCATGTCGCGGGTATCGATGCAAGCTATTTATCGGAACCCGTACCGACAACGACGTCATGTACCGGACTTAATACTGATTACGCACGACAAATGGGACTCTCCGTCGATACGCCGTTCTTAGTCGGTGCCAGTGATGGTGTCCTCTCCAATTTAGGTGTCAACGCGATTCGCAAAGGGGAAATCGCGATCACGATCGGAACGAGCGGTGCCATCCGAACGATCATTAATCGTCCACAGACGGATGAAAAAGGACGAACGTTCTGTTACGCGCTGACCGAGGACCACTGGGTCATCGGCGGCCCCGTCAATAACGGAGGAATGGTCTTACGGTGGATTCGTGACGAACTCGCTTCAGCAGAAGTCGAGACAGCAAAACGCCTCGGCATCGATCCGTATGCTGTCCTGACGAAGATTGCCGAACGCGTCCGCCCGGGGTCCGACGGTCTGTTGTTCCATCCTTACTTGTCCGGTGAACGAGCACCGCTATGGAATCCGGACGTCAGCGGTTCATTCTTCGGTTTGACGCTCTCACACAAAAAAGAGCATATGATCCGGGCGGCACTAGAAGGCGTCATCTACAATCTGTATACCGTCTTCCTCGCACTCGTCGAATGCATGGATGGTCCTGTGACGCGGATTCAGGCAACCGGTGGGTTTGCCCGGTCCGAAGTCTGGCGCCAAATGATGGCGGACATCTTTGAATCAGAAGTCGTCATTCCGGAAAGTTTTGAAAGTTCATGTCTTGGTGCTTGTATTCTCGGACTGTATGCGACAGGGGAAGTCGATTCGTTCGAAGTCGTCTCTGAGATGATCGGGGAAACGCATCGCCATGTACCAAATGAAGAAGCGATGCATGAATATCGTCAGCTCTTACCAATTTTCATTAGTCTAGCGCGGACATTGTCTGAAGATCACAAACGAATCGCTACGTATCAACGGAGCTTGATTCAAGAAGAAAACTAACTTAATCTTTTGGGGGAAGTCATCATGCCTTTAGTCATCGTAGGAATTGGGATCGTCGCGTTGCTCGTTCTCATCATGGGGTTGAAATTAAATACGTTCGTCTCACTCATCATCGTTTCCTTTGGCGTTGCACTACTACTCGGCATGCCGCTCGATCAAATCGTCAAGACGATCGAAGCCGGTATCGGAGGAACACTCGGTCACCTAGCACTGATCTTTGGTCTCGGTGCCATGCTTGGAAAGCTGATTGCTGACGCCGGGGGGGCGCAGCGAATCGCCATGACGCTTGTCGCCCGATTCGGGGAAAAGAACATCCAGTGGGCAGTCGTCGTCGCTTCGTTCATCATCGGGATCGCCCTCTTCTTCGAAGTCGGACTCGTTTTGTTGATTCCAATTGTCTTTGCGATTTCACGTCAACTTCGTGTCTCGATTCTATATCTCGGGATCCCGATGGTCGCTGCCCTATCCGTCACGCACGGCTTCTTACCACCTCACCCGGGTCCGACCGTCATCGCTGGGGAGTATAAAGCCAATATCGGGGAAGTCTTATTGTATGGTTTCATCGTTGCTGTTCCGACAGTCATCATCGCTGGTCCTGTTTTTACGAAGATCGCGAAACGCCTCGTACCTGAATCGTTTACACGCACAGGAAACATCGCGTCACTCGGGGAACAAAAAGAATTTGATTTAGACGAGACGCCAGGTTTCGGTATTAGTGTCTTCACTGCGATGCTACCGGTCCTCTTGATGTCGGTCGCAACGATCTTCACGCTTTTACAAGAAACACTCGGCTTGGGTGAGAGTAACGTCATCTCGGCGATCGAGTTCATCGGGAACGCCTCGACGGCGATGTTGATTTCGTTACTCGTCGCGGTCTACACGATGGGGATCGCCCGTAAGATTCCGATGCAAACGGTCATGGAATCTTGTACGACGGCCATCGCCCAAATCGGGATGATGCTATTGATCATCGGTGGTGGCGGTGCCTTCAAACAAGTCTTGATTGACGGCGGCGTCGGTACATTCGTCGCACAATTATTTGAAGGATCGGCGTTATCTCCGATTCTGCTCGCTTGGTTGATCGCTGCGATTCTGCGAATCTCACTTGGTTCTGCGACAGTCGCTGCCCTTTCGACAGCAGGTCTCGTCATTCCGTTACTGGAGCAATCTGACGTCAACTTAGCGCTCGTCGTCCTTGCGACTGGTGCGGGTAGTCTGATCGCTTCACACGTCAATGATGCGGGCTTCTGGATGTTTAAAGAATATTTCGGTTTATCATTAAAAGAAACGTTTGCGACATGGACTGTGCTTGAGACGATCATTTCCGTTTGTGGACTTGGGTTCGTTCTTCTCCTCAGCCTCGTCGTCTAAGAAAAGGAGTCGTTCTACTTATGCAACATTCTATCGGAGTCATCGGGCTTGGCGTCATGGGACGCAACTTAGCACTGAATATGGCGAGTCATCAAGAAGAAGTCGCCATCTATAACTACACACGTGATTTAACGGACGATCTCGTCGCACACGATGAGGGATTACCACTTCATCCGTACTACGATATCGAAGCATTCGTACAGTCACTCGCCCGTCCGCGTAAAATCTTCATGATGGTCACGGCCGGCAGCGCGATTGATTCAGTCATCGAATCGTTACTTCCACATCTCGAAACAGGCGACATCATCATGGATGGTGGGAATTCCCACTTCCTTGATACGGAACGTCGCTTCGACGAACTCCAACGACACGGCATCGAATACATCGGCGTCGGTGTATCGGGTGGTGAAGTCGGTGCGCGGACCGGTCCTGCGATCATGCCGGGTGGATCGAAAGAAGCCTACGAACATGTCGCACCGATCTTGACAAAGATCGCCGCTCACGTTGAAGGCGATCCATGTTGTGTCTATATCGGTCCGAAGGGCGCTGGTCACTTCGTCAAGATGGTCCATAACGGGATCGAGTATGCGGACATGCAACTGATCGCTGAAGCGTATAGCTTCCTCCGTTTCCGTCTCGGACTCGACGTCACGGAAGTCGCGGACATCTTCGCTGAGTGGAACGCGGGTGAACTGAAAAGTTACCTGATTGAGATCACAGCGGACATTCTCCGAAAAACCGATGACGAGACAGGGCAACCGTTGATTGATGTCATTCTCGATCAAGCCGGTCAAAAAGGAACTGGAAAATGGACGAGCCTGCAAGCAATTGATAATGGAATCGCCTCTTCGATCATCACGGAAGCCTTGTTCGCACGTTACCTTTCAGCTGTTAAAGAAGAACGCGTCGCAGCGTCTGCTGTTCTGAAGGGACCTGAAGACTTGTCATCGCTTGAGCGGGACGCGTGGATCGAACGGATTCGTCAAGCGCTTTATATGGGGAAAGTCGCCGCATACGCGCAAGGCTTTACCCAGTACCGGACATCGTCTGAACTATACGACTGGAACTTACGCCTTGAAGAAATCGCCTTGATTTTCCGTGGTGGATGTATCATCCGGGCCGACTTCTTGAATGTCATCAGTGAAGCGTTCAAAAACGACGCGAACCTCTCGAACTTAATGCTCGCCCCATTCTTCGCTGAGAAAGTACAGGCGTATCAAGAATCGTTACGTCACGTCGTTGCCGAGGGTGCGCTATCTGGTTTTGCGCTCCCATGTCTATCGACGTCGTTGACGTATTATGATAGCTACCGGACAGCAAACTCGAATGCCAACATGTTGCAAGCCCAACGCGATTATTTCGGTGCGCATACGTATGCTCGAACAGACCGCGAAGGGATCTTCCACACGGACTGGCAATAAAGAATACAGCTCCCGACTCCTGTTTCATTTAGGAGTTGGGATTTCATTTTTTGTTCACACAATTTTTCCTGAAATAAGAAATTGCCGATTATACCTTGACAAAAGTGTTGGTCTATATGAAATTAGTATTAGATTAGAATTATTCTAGTGTGATAAATACAGATTATCTGTATGCACTAGAACAGATTCTAAAAATAGAACCCTTGAGGAGGATTTTTATCATGTCTTTAATCGGAAGTGAAGTAAAACCATTCAGTGCATCAGCATTCCACAACGGAGAATTCGTTGACCTAACGGATGCCAACCTTCGCGGTAAATGGAGTGTCGTATGTTTCTACCCTGCAGACTTTACATTCGTTTGCCCGACAGAACTCGAAGATCTCCAAAACCAATACGCAACACTCAAAGCGCTTGACGTTGAAGTTTACTCTGTTTCAACAGATACGCATTTCACACATAAAGCATGGCACGAAACGTCAGAAACAATCGGTAAAATCGAGTACGTCATGATCGGCGACCCATCACACGTCATCTCACGTAACTTCGAAGTCTTGAACGAACAAGATGGTCTTGCTGACCGCGGTACGTTCATCATCGACCCAGACGGCGTCATCCAAACAGTTGAGATCAACGCAGGCGGTATCGGTCGTGATGCAAGCACGCTCGTCAACAAAATCAAAGCAGCACAATACGTACGTAACAATCCAGGCGAAGTCTGCCCAGCGAAATGGGAAGAAGGCTCTGCAACACTCACACCAAGCCTTGACCTCGTCGGAAAAATTTAAGGAGCGGATTCGCGATGGCTTTAGCACCAGACATTAAAGCACAACTCGCGCAATACCTCGAGCTTCTCGAAGGCGATCTCGTCCTAGCGGTTAGCGCTGGGACAGACGCCGTCTCGCTTGAGATGAGCGCACTCGTCGAAGAGATCGCAAGCATGACACCACGCATCTCCGTCGAGCAGGCAAGCCTTCCCCGGACACCAAGTTTCACAGTCAACCGTGTCGGTGAGACAAGCGGCATCACGTTCGCGGGAATCCCACTCGGTCATGAGTTCACGTCCCTCGTTCTCGCTCTGCTACAAGTCAGCGGTCGAGCACCGAAGGTCGATGCGGAAGTCATCAAGCAGATTCAAGGCATTCAAGAAACGTACCACTTCGAGTCGTACATCAGCTTGAGCTGCCACAACTGCCCAGATGTCGTACAAGCATTGAACGTCATGAGCGTCCTCAACCCGAACATCAGTCACACGATGATTGATGGCGCGGCATTTAAGGAAGAAGTCGAACAAAAAGAGATCATGGCTGTTCCGACGGTCTTCGTCAACGGCGAAGCGTTTGGTAACGGACGGATGTCACTTGAAGAAATCTTGGCGAAGCTTGGCACAGGTGCCGATGCTTCTGATTTCGCTGATAAAGATCCATACGATGTCCTCGTCGTCGGTGGTGGTCCAGCTGGATCGAGTGCTGCCATCTATGCAGCCCGTAAAGGCATCCGGACAGGAATCGTCGCAGAACGCTTCGGTGGACAAGTCATGGATACGATGAGCATCGAAAACTTCATCAGCATGAAGTACACGGAAGGACCAAAACTCGTCGCAAGTCTTGAGGAGCACGTCAAGGAGTATGGCATCGACGTCATGAACCTGCAACGGGCAACTCGTCTTGAGAAGAAGGACCTCCTCGAGCTTGAGCTTGAGAACGGTGCTGTCTTGAAAACGAAGAGTTTGATCCTTTCAACAGGTGCACGCTGGCGTAACGTTGGTGTCCCAGGCGAACTCGAATTCAAGAACAAAGGCGTCGCCTACTGCCCACACTGTGATGGTCCGTTGTTCGAAGGAAAACGTGTCGCAGTCATCGGTGGCGGAAACTCAGGGATCGAAGCAGCCATCGATCTCGCGGGAATCGTTAAGCATGTCACGGTCCTTGAATTCGCACCGGAATTAAAAGCGGATGCTGTTCTTCAAGAACGCCTCGCTTCTCTTCCGAACGTCACGGTCGTCGTCAACGCACAGACGAAGGAAATCACAGGAACGGACAAAGTAAACGGTATCACGTACATGGAGCGCGAAACGAACGTCGAGCGTCACATTGAGCTCGAAGGCGTCTTCGTCCAGATCGGTCTCGTACCGAACACGGACTGGCTCGGTGAAACAGTGAACCGTAACAAGTTCGGTGAAGTCCAAGTCGATCGCCACGGCGCAACGAACGTACCAGGCGTTTTCGCTGCAGGAGACTGCACAGATAGCGCGTATAAACAGATCATCATCTCGATGGGATCTGGTGCAACAGCTGCACTCGGTGCTTTCGATCACTTGATCCGGAATTAATGAAAAAGAGCGGAACTCAAACGAGTTTCGCTCTTTTTCTGCCTCAATAGTAGATTTCACCGTACCATGAACAATGATATTCTTTCGTGATGTGATGTCTTGTTAAGATGCCTTGCTTCGCGTATGTACCACTGACCGTTACGACCATCGTTTGCAAAGCATCGATTGGAGTACCGGAGAATCCGGTTTGCGTCCACTTTCCACCATCGATCGCAAGAGACGTCATCGAAAAGACATCGGATAATCGTTGGCGTTTACTCTGTTCCAAGAGTTCCGTCTCGAAATTTCCGATGATCCGGACATCGTTTCCACGTTCCGTACGTTCAAGCGTTCGTTCACTATCCCACTCTAAGCTCGTTTGGACACGTAGCGGCTTCAACCGTTCGAGTGCCCGTTCTTGAAAACGTTCCGGCGAAACCCAGTCCTCGTCTGCGAATTGATTTGCTGCAAGCAACGTGACGTCCGCATTTTCATGTGTCCGATTTATGTTTTCCACGATTTTTTCATATGCTGCGTAATAACGTTGGTGTTGTGTCGTCTGGTCCTTTGCCTCCGATGTGACTGATGACAATGAAGCGAATAAAAAAACAGCTGTCGCAATCTGATATTTCACTGACTTCCCCTCCCTTTCGCTGTTCATTGTACGAAAAAAACGAGGAATAGATTCGAAAACGACAACCGTTTTATGGATTTTTTCATTCAAGAGTGTATCAATAGATCGTACTCTTATGGAATTAAGAACAGATCAAGATTTGTATTCAAAACTGACCCCTATAAATAATTCAAAGTTGACACTTTTGACTAGTTCAGTCATCTGATAGATTGAAGATATCTTAAAATCTATCATAAAGAAGGTTAGCCACATGCAAAAAGCAGCATCGTATTCTAGCACTCGTACCCGCCAGCTCGTCATCACTGCGATGTCAATCGCACTTGTTCTTGTTGCGACACTATTCATCAATATCAAACTACCGATCGCTTCAAGCGGCGGTCTCGTTCATATGGGAACAGCGATGCTCTTTCTCATCGCGATTTTATTCGGTCCACGAACAGCACTGATTGCCGGAGCAATCGGTATGGGATTATTTGATCTGATCAGTGGATGGACACTCTGGGCTCCATTTACAATCGTAGCTCGAGGACTCCAAGGATATATTGTCGGGCGTATCGCCTGGTCTTCGCGATACAAAGGAGACAACCCTGGCTTAAATATTTTTGCAATGATTGTTTCTGCTCCTGTCATGCTTGCTGTTTACTATGTTTGTGAAGGTATTCTTTACAGCAACTGGGTCGCACCAGTCGCTTCAATTCCAGGAAACATCACACAAAACGTCGTCGGAATCCTCGTTGCGATTCCAGTCGGGATTGCACTGAAGAAAACGCGTTTCTTCCGTAACTTCCGCTAAATCCAAAAAACCGTCCGGCTCCTCGTAGAGTCGGACGGTTTTCGTTTAGCGAATCGGTTGACCTTGTTCGAGTTCGAGCGTTTTTGCTGTTTCGGCATGGATCTGTTCGAACAATTCCGGATGTTCAACGAGTGAGATCCCGTAAGACGGAATCATCTCCTTGATTTTTGCTTCCCACGTCGGTAGTTCGGACGGAAAACATTTCGCGAGTACTTCGAGCATGACCGGTACCGCTGTTGAGGCACCTGGAGACGCCCCGAGTAAGGCAGCGACAGATCCGTCGGCTGCACTGACGACTTCTGTTCCGAACTGGAGTGTCCCTTTTCCTTGTGGTGTATCCTTGATGACTTGGACACGTTGACCAGCGACGACGACATCCCAGTCTTCTGTCTTCGCATTCGGGATGAACTCTCGTAATTCGTTCATCCGTTGTTCCGTCGACAAGAGGACTTGTTCGATCAGATACTTCGTCAATCCCATCTCTTTGGCTCCCGCAGCAAGCATCGTCAAGACGTTGTTCGGTTTAACGGACGCGATCAAATCAAGATTCGATCCTGTCTTAAGGAACTTCGGTGAGAAACCAGCAAACGGTCCGAAGAGAAGTGATTTCTTCCCATCGATGTATCGTGTATCCAAGTGTGGTACTGACATCGGCGGTGCTCCGACTTTCGCTTTTCCGTAGACTTTCGCATGGTGCTGTTCGATGATCTCAGGATTTTTACAAACGAGGAATAAACCACTGACCGGGAAACCACCGATTTGCTTCGATTCCTCGATGCCTGTTTTTTGGAGCAACGGTAGACTACCGCCGCCACCTCCGATGAAGACGAACTGCGCCGTATGATGCTCGATCCGGTGATCGCGCTCATTCTTCACTTTGACTTCCCAACCCCCGTCAACACGCTTCAAATCCTCGACACCATGCTGATAGTTGATCGCTACATCGTGTTGTGCGAGATATTCAAACAGGATTCGTGTCAACGCACCAAAGTTGACGTCCGTTCCTGAATCGATTTTTGTCGCAGCGATCGGCTCTGGTGACGTCCGACCGTTCATGATGAGTGGAATCCACTCGGCTAATTTCGTTGGATCCTCTGAATATTCCATTCCCGCAAACAACGGATTCGCTGATAGCGCTTCCAATCGTTTTTTCAGGAATTCGACGTTTTCCGTTCCTTCAACCATACTCATATGTGGAATCGGCATGATGAATTCTTTCGGATTCGGCAAGACACCTTCCTTGACGAGATGCGACCAGAATTGACGTGACAGTTGGAACTGTTCGTTTACTTTGACCGCTTTACTGATATCGATCGAACCATCGGCATTTTCCGTCGTATAGTTCAGTTCGCATAGTGCGGCGTGACCTGTTCCAGCATTGTTCCACTCGTTCGAGCTCTCTTCCCCGGCACTCGCGAGTTTCTCGAATACCTTGATGTTGATCTCAGGCGCGAGTTCTTTTAATAAGACCCCTAACGTCGCGCTCATGACTCCGGCACCAATTAAAATAACGTCTGTTTTTTTAGGCATACTGCTCATGATATCCTTCCTATCCCCGTTGATATTATGGACTACCTGTCATGAAAAACTTCCCCCTCATGACGACAACTTACCTTTCCATTATAACCCTATCATAGCTTGCACAGAAAGGAACTTCTTTTACATTCAGAAATGTGTAAACGCGACGATTCAGGTAAGAAGATTTTCGTCAGCCGGCATACAATCAGGCATGACTTTGACGAAAAACGGTAATCATATAACGAAAGTAAAAGGAGGAACACTCATGGCGACACGCTGGATATTCGGCAATCAATTGAATCACGATCTCCCTTTATTGAAGGAAGCAAACAAACAAGACGACGTCATCCTGATGGTCGAAGCGACCTCACGCTCCAAGTGGAAGACGTACCATAAACAAAAACTTGTCCTCGTCTTCTCAGCGATGCGACATTTTGCGGAAGAACTGCGCGAAAAAGGCTTCACCGTCGATTACCGGGAAGCTGATTCGTTCGATCAGGCATTCCAGGCGCACCGGAAAGATCATGATCCGGATCATGTATTCTATACGGCGATCACGGACGAACCGATGCGAAAGGCGATGCACAAGTGGCAAGACGCTTTACCGAAGAAAATCAAGGTCGAGGTCTGTTCCGACGTACCGTTATTTTTACTGACACAGGAAGAAGCGGTCGAAGCAATCGGCGACAAGCCCTACAAGATGGACCGTTTTTATCGCAAACTGCGCAAGGAACGAAACGTTCTCATGAACGGCTCTAAACCGATCGGTGGAAAGTGGTCGTTTGACGCCGAGAACCGGAAACCGGCGAAGTCCGGGACGACGTTTCCCGATCCCGTTCAGTTTCGCCCTGATCGCATCACAAAGGATGTCATCGACAAGGTCGAACGTGATTTTTCCAATCATCCGGGAGCACTTGATTCCTTTCATTGGCCGGTCACGCGAAAGGAAGCGACGCGGGCTCTCCATCGCTTCATCGAAGAACGACTCGAGACGTTCGGGACATATCAAGACGCTATGCTGACCGGCGAAGATACGTTATCGCATTCGCTCTTATCAGCAGCAATCAATCTCGGTCTATTGACACCGGAAGAGGTCATTCGTCAAGTCGAGGCAGCCCTTGAAGATCAAGATGCTCCGCTCAATGCGGTCGAAGGTTTCATTCGGCAAATCCTCGGCTGGCGCGAGTACATGCGTGCCGTCTACCTAGCCGAGATGCCGGACTATGCTTCCGTCAATGCGCTACGGCATGAAGCGGATCTACCCGACTTTTTTTGGACCGGGAAAACGAACATGAACTGTGTCGCTGAATCGTTACGTCCCGTCGTCGAACATGCGCATAATCACCATATCCAACGCTTGATGGTGCTCGGAAACTTCGCTAATCTGTTTGCGATCTCGCCGCAACAGACAGCAGACTGGTTCAATGAGATGTACATCGATGCCTACGATTGGGTCGTCTTACCGAACGTCCTCGGGATGGCGCTTCATGCCGATGGGGGAACGTTATCGACCAAACCGTACATTACTTCGGCGAATTACATCCATAAGATGAGTGATTATTGCAAGGGATGTCCGTTCCATCAAAAGGACATGCTCGGAGAGGACGCTTGTCCGTTTAACGCCTTGTACTGGGACTTCATCGACCGGCACGAAAAACGCTTCTCTGATAATCCGCGGATGTCGATGATGTATCGGCAATGGGGAAAACGCGATGCGGACAGCAAACGCGATATTCGAAAGAAAGCGAAAGCACTTCGGAAACAACTACAGGATGGCGCCTTCGATACACCATAAAAACAAGCCGCTCGGATTAAATCCGAGCGGCTTATTTTAAGCACTTTTTTGATCGACTGCGTGTTGTTTCTTTTTCCGGAGGTGATACAGTCCGAATAGTCCGAGGAACCAGACCGGTGTCAGCAATAAGGCTGGACGTGTATCGTCAGCAAACAGCATGACGACGAGAATGACTGCAAACAATCCGAGCACGAGGTAATTGACGAATGGTGTCAATGGTGCTTTGAATGTCGACGCCGCATGTAGTTCCGGATTTTGTTTCTTGTACCGGAGATGACAGACGAGGATGACACCCCAGACCCAGATGAAACAGATCGCACTGATCGTCGTGACGATACTGAACGCCTGTCCTGGTAACAGTTTACTGAGCAAGGCACCGACTGAGACGACGATCGTCGAGACGAACAAGGCGTTTGCCGGAACATGGTTTTTGTTCAACTTCGAGAACTTGTTCGATGCTTGCTGTTGATTTCCCAGGTTATACAGAATCCGGCTCGTCGAGAACATTCCGCTGTTACACGCAGAAGCAGCAGATGTCAGTACGACGAAGTTGATAATTCCTGCTGCGAGTGGAATCCCGATCAGACTAAATGTCTTGACGAACGGACTTTCTGTCGCACTTAATCCTGTCCATGGGTTGATCATCAAGAGGACGAGTAAGGCACCGACATAGAAGAATAAGATCCGAAGCGGAATCTTATTGATCGCGGACGGAATGTTCTTTTTCGGATCCGCTGTTTCTGCTGCGGATACCCCAACGAGCTCGACGCCGACATAGGCGAAGACGACCATTTGGAACGATAGCAGGAATCCAGAAATCCCGTTTGGCATCCATCCGCCATGTGACCAGAGGTTCGACACGGTCACGGGACCGGCGTCCGTTTTAAAACCGATTGCGAGCAAGACGATTCCGACACCAATCAAGGCAAGGATCGTCACGACCTTGATCAAGGCGAACCAAAACTCGAGTTCACCGAACAATTTAACCGTTAATAAGTTAAAACCAAGTAAAATCAAGAGAGCAAGAACGGCTGGAATCCATTGCGGGATATCAAACCAATACTTGACGTACAGACCGACGGCGATGATGTCCGCCATCGCTGTCATGATCCAACAGAACCAGTACGTCCAACCGGTCACGAATGCGGCACGTGGTCCGAGATAATCTTCTGCGATATCCGTGAGTGACTGATAACCTGCTTTTGACAATAACAATTCCCCAAGTGCACGCATGACGAAGAAGATTGCAATCCCGACGAGTAAGTAGGCAAAAATGATCGATGGTCCGGCGAGTTGGATCGCTTTACCTGATCCTAAAAACAAACCCGTTCCGATTGTTCCACCAATAGCAATCAACTGTACATGACGATTCGATAAATCCCGCTTTAATCCTTGCTGTTCCAAACCTGAACTCCTCCTTGTGATGGTTTCTCTACGCTTCAGACCGTTCTGTCGGTCCTGAAAAAGAAAAAAAGAGACTGGACGAATGTCCAATCTCAACAAAATCAAAGGAATAACCCATACACGCCACTACGACATTCCATGAATGCCCGTCGCTGCATGTGATTACTCTTCTGTCCGTTTGCCTGAGATTGTGAACCCTTCGGCGCCGTGTCGACACGGTCTCTCCAGAAGCTGCTCCTGCCATAGTGTGACCCATGACAATCATAGCTTTCTCTTTATTTGATTATCCGATGCGTCGCTGCATCGATGAATTGTTTCTAATTCTAGTAATCTCGACAGCGTTTGTCAACGCCTTTTTCAAAATGATTTTTCAATCTATGAAAAGGACTTTACCATCTTTTCCAGAAATCATACAGCACCACTTGATCACGAAAGGATGAAACATTCATGTCGACGATTTACTTGATTCGCCACTGTGAAACGACTGGTCAAGCACCGGAAGCCCCGTTAACACCTCGTGGAGAAGAACAGGCGCAACGACTGTATACGCAGTTATTTGAGCTTCCGATCACACATCTTATTTCGAGTCCGTATCGCCGAGCGCTCGACTCGATTCAACCACTTGCGACTGCTCTGAAACTACCCGTTGCACAAGAAGATGACTTAAAAGAACGACGGTTAAGTGCCGTTCCACTTGACGATTGGCAGGATCATCTTCGTCGAACGTTCATCGATCCAGACTATACGTGTCCTGGTGGTGAATCTAGCCGGATAGCAACTAAGCGCATCACGCGTGTCGTTGAAAAAGCATTGTAACAGTATGATGGTTCCATTCTCGTGACACATGGGAATTTGTTATCTTTATACTTGCATTCGATTGACCCTACTTTTGGATTCGAAGAAAGTTTACAGCTGAAGAATCCGGATATTTTTAAGGTGACACGTATTCAAGAACAAACAATCATCAAACACTTGGAAGCTTTTTGAAAATCTATTCATTTTAGGCATACGACTTGATATAATCTATTCTTTTTACTTATGAAAAGCATAAGAACTATCTATTTTACTTCCCTTCAGAACGGCTTTATATTGAATGAATTGATAATAAAGTTAAGTAGTTTTCGATTCATGTATGAAGCGGAACTTCAGAAAAGAAGGGATTTTTATGTCTACCACAAAAAAAGGCTATTTCATGATGATCGTCCTCTGGTTCGCCTATGCGACCTTCGCCATGAACTGGGTCGCGGGTTCATCGTTGACGCCACAAATCACGGCGCATTTCTTCGGTAATCAGACCGTTGACCCTCTCATCTCACAACTCGTCAACTATTCGATTACGACGGCGCGTGTCTTCGCGAACATTCTTGCCGCGCTCATCTTGATGAAGCTCGGTCCGAAAAAAGCACCGTTGCTCGCACTGTTGTTCCTGATGATGTCGATCGTTGCCATCTACCTGCCGAACTACTGGGCGTATACGGTCGCTCGTATGGTCATGGGACTCGGTGGTTCAATGGTCATCGTCTACATGAACCCGGTCGTGACACGTTACGTCCAAGACCCGGCTGAAAAATTACGGATCAACGCCTTCAATACCGTCTCCTATAACGTCGGTGCATTCGTCGTGTCACTCTTGTTCACCTTGTTCGCTGATCAATTCGTCAGTGACTGGAAACTGACGTTGACGATCTTCGCGAGTCTGACAGCGATTCTCTTCTTCGCATGGTGGATCGGTAGTGAGTCGTTCGAGTTGAACGATGCTCCGGACGCGGACGAAACGCCTTACGGTTACGGAGATTCTGTCCGCGATCCGTTCCTCTGGAAATATGCGGTTGCCTTCGGCGGTTTCTTGACGCTCTATATCTTATCGCTCGTTGGCTTGAAACCTGTGTTCGATACGTATACGCAGTTGAACGGTTCGCTCGTCAACCTGTTGGTCTCCGGTGCCGGAATCGTCGGTACGTTCGTCGGTCTGCGGATCGGTAACAAAGGGACACCTCGTAAACCGATTCTGTTGATCAGCGGGACGGTCATGATCGCGAGTTTCCTCGTCACCGTCTTGTTCGGAAACATCTCGCCAGTCGTTTCGTATGTCTTTGCGTTCATTTCCGGATTTGCGATGTACATCCAGTATCCGATCTTCATGATCGTCTTCTTCCTCTGCTGTTCTGTGTATCTGTTCTTCACGTTCTTCTTACCAGAAACAAAACCAAAACGGACGGATACACTTCAAAAATCCGCTTAATCAAGCAACAAGCCCTTCCGAATTACCGGAAGGGCTTGTTTTTATGTCTCGTTATGCGCGCCGTAACTATGGCGAAGGGCAAACAACAGTCGAATCAATGATTCATGATAACCGATGAACCATCCTTCTTTGATCCCGTTAACGATGGCTTCTTCTGTCATCCAAGCAACGCGTTGGACTTCTTCTTCCTGCAACGTCAGCGTCGTCAAATCCACTTCCTGCTCGACGAGATAATAATCATCAAAACCGATCTCAAACGGGATCGTCAGATGGGGACGGACACCTGTGAAATCGATATCGAGTCCAAGCTCTTCCGACAGTTCCCGTTGCGCTGCCATCTGACTCGTATCCCCGCTAATTGCACTGCCTCCGACCGTCAGATCCCACATGTTCGGCCAACCAGATTTGAACGGTTGCCGTTGTTGGACGAGCATCTCTCCTTTGGCGTTAAAGACACAGACGTGAATCGTCATGTGATAATCGCCGGCTGTATGTGGCGTTCCCCGTGTCCAGAGCCGTCCTGTTTTCTTGCGATCTGCTGTGTATACGTCCCACTGTTCCATCCTAAATCATGCCCCTTTTAATCAATGAAAGATGTAGAGTTCGAACTTTCCTCCGCCTTGACGCAATCGATCGCGACGACGAGGGCGATCAACAATTCTTCCATTGCTTCATCTTCGACTTCAATGATGTACTGATCGGTCCAAGAGATCCATTTCTTCTGCACGCGACCAATCCGTTGCCCTTGTTGTAAGACCTCAAAATCAACATCCCACCAGTCGCCCGTCACTTCGAATTGATCCGAGTTGATTGTATAGCGGTCCTTGAAGAACGTGAACTCTTTAATGATTTCAAACGATTGCCCTGCTGCTTCGACATAAAAGACCGGTCGGAAACTGAACGTCTTCTTCGTGATTTCCGCGACTTCCTCTCCATCTCGGTTCGTCACGCTGAACGACTTCGGAAGTTTCATAAAACTGCCCTCGATGTGATAGGCGTCGTGCCCTGCCTCGTCTTTAATCGAGAATCGTCCACGTAAACTAAACGCTTTTTCTTTCATATAGAGTGTATGCATCCCGGTCTCCTCCTTTAGTGTATAGTCTCATTTACGCGATCACCGATGGAAAAGATTCAATATTTGGAAACTACCTCCGTCCAACTTTCTCTTATTTCCTTCATTCCCTCCTGCATCTAGTGAATCGCATCCCTTACTTGCACTTTTTAGCCAGAGCGCTTAAAGTGTATAGTTGATGAAATTCTTTAACCACACATGTGCATTACCTTAAGGAAAGGGTTTAATATACTATGAAAAAGAACTTTTGGCAGGACTTACCACGACCATTTTTCGTCTTAGCACCGATGGAAGACGTCACTGACGTTGTCTTCCGCCACGTCGTCGCAAAAGCGGCGCGTCCGGACGTGTTCTTCACGGAATTCACGAATACAGAAAGCTATTGTCATCCGAAAGGCAAACAGAGCGTTCGCGGACGTCTCGAGTTCACGGAGGATGAACAACCCATGGTCGCTCACATTTGGGGCGACAAACCGGAATATTTCCGCGAAATGAGTATCGGTATGGCAGAGATGGGCTTTAGCGGGATCGACATCAACATGGGCTGCCCCGTCCATAACGTTGCAGTTAACGGAAAAGGCTCTGGCTTGATCAATCGTCCGGAAGTCGCGGCTGAACTGATCCAAGCGGCAAAAGCAGGCGGTCTCCCAGTCAGCGTCAAAACGCGTCTCGGGTACACGAAGGTCGAAGAATGGCACGATTGGTTGCGTCACATCCTCGAACAAGATATCGCGAACCTCTCGATTCACCTCCGGACACGTAAAGAGATGAGTGCCGTTCCAGCGCACTTCGAATTGATTCCGGAAATCAAGAAGTTACGTGATGAGATCGCACCACAGACGTTACTGACGATCAACGGGGATATCAACGATCGCCAACACGGGCTTGAACTCGTCGAGAAATACGGTGTCGACGGTGTCATGATCGGTCGCGGGATCTTCCACAACCCGTTCGCGTTCGAAGTCGAGAAAAAAGAACATTCGAGCCAAGAACTCCTCGATTTGTTACGTCTCCAGCTCGATCTGCACGATCATTACTCGGCTCAATTCGAGCCACGTCTCTTCAAACCATTACGCCGATTCTTCAAGATTTACGTCCGCGGTTTCCGCGGTGCGAGTGAACTGCGGGTCAAATTGATGGAGACGAACTCAACGGACGAAGTGCGTGCCTTACTCGACGCCTTCGTTGAAGAAGAAGGGATTCACGAGGTCAACTCGTTTTCAATCTAACAGCAAAGCACGCCTCCTCGACTTGAGGAAGCGTGCTTTTTTCGTATCACCAGTGTTCGATAGTTTGACGTGTATCTGCACACCATTGTTCAAAATCAGACTGATGCGTCAGCGATAGGAAACGTCGTTTGCCGAGTCGCCGATCGAGCCGTGCGATACCACGGATGAAAGGATGTGGATGAACGAGTGCTTGTTCAAACGCAAGATTCGGATACTCTAACAAATCTTGTTGCATCTCATAGTTCTCTAGATACCCGTCTTGTTTGACTTGTCGTTCGATCTCAGCCGATAACGCATGCGACTGTTCCAACCAGTCGGACTGCCATAACGCTCCGTCAGGTTTTTCCGGTAACTGTGCAGCCCGTAACGCGTAACGCCGACCGACTTCCCGTTCGAAGCGAAAATCGTCTGCTCCAAGAATCTCTTCTCCGTCAAACGTCACCCAGACACGACTAGGACTGTCTTGAATCCGGTAGACAGCTGCATGAAAAGCAATCCGTCCCTGTAACGACGGGGAAAGCAGTTGCTCGACCCGCTTTTTGATGATGGAAAACTGCACGCAATCCGTCCTTTCCGTCCGGCTAATGTGATTAGCCGTTCTTCATATTAAACGATTCTGCAAGCGTGAACGTCAACTCTTTTAACTCCAGACCACCGAGTGCAAAGTAGAGTTTTAAATAGTTATGCGGATTGAAGGCGAAGACATCCTTCGTCTGACTGACCCACTCGCCGTTCGTTCCGTTGAAGGTGAAGGTTGCAACCGGCATGTTGTTCGCAAATAGTGTCACCGGCATTTGCGCCAGTTCACCGGCATTCGAACGTGCCGTCAACGTGACCTGGTACATTCCTGTCTCTTCCGCCGTGACAGCGAAGACGTGACTGCTGCCTGTCGTCGTCGTGACGTCCGTTAACGGGAAGGCATCTCCACTGACGAGACGTTGGTGTGAGACGGTTTGATCTTCGAGCGTCTCTTCTTCGACCGGTGCCCCGAGGACCTCAATCGATGTTGCTGTTCCCATCACGCGGTCCATGACTGGTGAACGCAACAGGAACTGACAGATGTTCGCGGCACTCCGCAGTAACTCGGAGCGTCGAAGTGTTCCGTCTGCGAGAGCCGTCAATGTATCATCCTCGAATGGATTCGTTCCTGGTTCACCGACGACCATGTAGAGATCGTTTTGCGAACGGACCATCGTCGCCGTTTGTTGACGGTTTGCTTCCAAACCTTCGGCGTTGATCTTCGCCCACCAGTCCGTCATGACGATTCCGTCAAAGCCCCATTCATCGCGCAAGATGCGTGTGTTCTGATCGTATAAGCCGGCAGTCCAGATGCCATTGACGGCACCGTACGTCGTCATGATCGAGTATGCTTTCCCTTCCTTAACTGCCATCTCGAACCCTTTCAAGTACAACTCACGTAACGCCCGTTCTGATACGATCGAATCCAGATCATGCCGGTGGAACTCTTGGTTGTTGGCACTGAAGTGCTTCAACGTTCCCGTCACACCAACCCGGTGCATCCCGTCGAGCTGTGCCACGGCCATTTTTCCAGTCAGATACGAATCTTCCGAGAAATACTCGAAGTTCCGTCCGTTGAGTGGATGACGGTGGAGGTTCATCCCGGGTCCAAGCAACGTATCAATCTCGTTCTTCCGTAACTCAAGACCTGTCATCTCAAATAGATCGGCAATCAACGTTGTGTTGAACGTCGAAGCAAGCAACGTCCCGTTCGGTAACGAGAAGGCTTTCGTTCCGATGTCCATCCGGATCCCGGACGGACCATCTGCACAACAGCCTGCTGGAATGCCAAGTGCTTCGAGTTCTGTCGTCACGCCACCAAAGGCGCCCGCCGTTCCCGGTGTAACGCGCGGTGAGTTCATCCCTTCCCCCCGGACGATTGCTGCGAGATCCGCATTCGTCAATTGATCGAGGAACGTCTCGAGCGTAACACGCTCTTCTTTGACGTCGCGTAACTTCCAACCGGCATCTTCCGTCTGCGTCCGGTCAACGGGACGTTCCTGTTGACGGCGTTGTTCCGGATCAATTGTCCGTAGTGGTGTTGTTTCATACGTCACCGTATATCCCGTTTCGGTCGCTTGCGGTTTGATGCGTTCAAACGCCGTCACCGGTGCCATGTTCTCCGTTAAGACGTCCGTGACGTCAAGCGTCTCGACGGAATGGCTTGCGACTGGAACCGCCGACCGGACGTCCGTTCCGAGATAAAGCTGATACGTGCCAGGTTCGATGACATAAGACGATTTATGCCCGGTGACACCACTATCGTCATAACTCGCGAACGAGGCGAACGGTACGACGAGTGTGAGAGATTCTTGCTCGCCCGGTGCGAGTTCTTTTGTCTTGCCGAACGTCACGAGTTGACGCGTTGGGTTACCGAGTTGTCCTTGTGGTTTCTCGAGATAACCTTGTACGACTTCCTTCCCGCTCGTCTGACCGGTATTCGTCACTGTCGCTGTAATCGTCCAAGCATCAGCTGACGTCGTCACATCTGTCGCAAGGTTGAACGACGTATACGATAATCCGTACCCGAACGGATACAAGACCACTTCCGGTGCGAACGTCTCGAAGTAACGGTACCCGACATAGATGTCTTCTTGATACAACGCGCGATCCGCATGACCGAAGTATGGTGTCGACGGATAATCATCGAGTGAACGAACGATCGTATCCGGTAGTTTCCCAGACGGCGAGACGCGGCCGAGCAAAAGATCACTCAGTCCAGTTCCGCCTTCCATTCCTCCTTGCCACGCGTAGAGGACAGCACTTGGCGTCGTCTCTTCGACCCAGCGCATATCGATGATATTCCCGACGTTCAAGACGACGACGGTCTGTTTGAAGTGTGTCGTCACGAGTCGGAGCATCTCCTGTTCCGTCTCCGTTAAAAAATAACTCCCTGGATCCGCTGTATTGTCGCGGTCTTCCCCAGCCGTACGACCAATCATGATCAAGGCAACATCGGAGTCAAGCGCTGCTTGCTGAACGAGTGTCGCGTCAAGCGGCATCTCTTCTTGCGACCACGGTTCGGCTGCCCAGCCTTCACCTTGTTCAAACGGATGGTCTTCAAGCCATGTCTCGTACGCCTTGAGGACGTCTGCATTCAGCGTCACGTCTTCGCGTAGCATATCGAGCGGACTGACGACGTTCGTAACGTTGACCATTCCGCCTGATCCTGTACCACTTTTATAGTAGTTGAACTGATTACGTCCGAAGACAGCGACCGTCGATGCAGGTTGCAACGGGAGCACACCATCATTGTGTAAGAGGACCGCCCCTTCCGCGACGGTTTGTCGTGCGAGTTTTGTATAGGCTTGCCAATCGAGTGTGTATGTCATGCGTCATCCACCTTTGTTAGTTAGTTTGAGAAAAGAGTCGTTTTAAGTCCTTCGCGATTTCGTCTAAGCTGTCTTCGGCTTGCGGATACAGACCTAGTTTATCAAGAAAGGCATGTTCCATCCCGCGGTAGTGGAGATAACGGGTCTTGACGCCAGCGCGCGCGAGCTTTTTCGCGTACGCTTCTCCTTCGAGACGTAAGTAATCAAACTCTCCCGTAATGACGAGTGCCTCTGGTAGATCGTCGAGCGTCGCGAACAACGGTGAGATCCGTCGATCCGTCGAATCACTTGCTTGAACGTACCATTGCTCGAGGATACCTTCTTCATCTTGAAGTAAGAGAATGATCCGTTCGAGGAACTGCGGTTCCGTTTGTCGATCATACGCTTCAAGCGTCCAGTCATATTCCGAATTCGGATGTTCTCCGACATTGACGACTGGATAATACAAGACTTGATAGCGGATATACGGCGTCGGACGCTCGCGGTCGAGCAGACAACAGACCGTCGCTAAGTTCCCACCCGCACTATCACCGGCGACAGCGATCGCACCTGGATCAATCCCAAGTCGATCGGCGTGTTCGACTGCCCAATCGATCGATGCATGACAATCCTCAAGTCCTGTCGGAAACGGATGCTCGGGTGCCAATCGGTAGCCGACCGACAAGACGGCGACGTTCCCTTTATCGGCTAATGCCTTACATGGATTCTCGACCGTCTCGAGCGTGCCACCGAAAAAACCACCGCCATGGAAATAGACGACGAGCGGGAGCGGACGCGCCGCTTCCGGACGATACAGCCGTGCTTCGATCGTGGTATCGGGTCTTGGGATCGCGAGGACATCCGTTGAGATTTGCCGAGTCGTCACGTCTTCGTTGTCCCACCCCATGCCGGCACGTGCCAGTTCGACTGGCGACGCCCCTTCTGGAATCGAGACCGATGGACGCTGCGTGAGGACGACCTCACGGACACGCGGATCGAGTGTCCCTGGAGTCGAGACGTCGGGAATCGGCTTATCGACGATTTCGAGTCCGTCTTGATGGATGGATGAACGATTTCGTAACGTTCGCAGTAAGTCTTGCATCGATGCGGTAGACAAATGGATCGCTTCCTTTCTTATCAAACGGTTATCGAAAGCGCTTTCGATAACCGTTAAAAAATTTTCGAATGCCTCTTTTTCAAAAAAGATACCGCTTACATCACAATATACCTGTCTTTGACAGGAGAAGCAAATATTTCACCTAAAAAAATCAGCGCAGTCGCCTGCGCTGATCCTCATCGTAATTGTTCTTGTGAAACGATCGTAAAGCCATCGATGACCGTGTCTTCCTCGACCTCGATCAACAAGCAGCGTTTCCCTTGATAGTTGACTTGTTTGACGTACTTCAAGTCTTGCGGACTGATCGCGATGTTCGCGACCTTCGTATTGATTTTAATCGATTTCGCTTCATAGTTCGGGACGATGTTACTCGCTTTCATCTCGTATGTCGGATCGTCAACGACCGTCTTGAACGCCCGTTCGACCTGTTCCGTGCTGACGTCTTCGACACCACTTGCCTTGAGCACACGCTCGACTTCTTGGACGTCGAGCATCGGTACTTCTTCCTCATCTTGATCCTCTTCGACGACGATCAACTGGTTGATGTTTTCATAGACACCGGCTAACGTCTTCGTATCCATCGATTCACCGACGACTGATTTGACGATTTCCTCGAAGATCGCTTTATCCTCATCTGCCGTGACGATCGGTTGACCGTTCAAGACATTTTCAAGGAAGCCGAAATCCGGTTTATTCGGCTTACCTGCCGCATACAAGACATGATTGACGTCTGCCGCATTGTCGGTGAAGGTCGGGAAGAGAAATCCACCAATCGGCGACGCCAGTTTGATGACCGGATTGATGAACAAGTTCGACTTGAATTCGCGTTCAACGAAATCAAAGACGAGCGATTGTTTCGGTAACTCCGTTAAGTTAAGACTACCGAGAATGAACGGCGTCGTATAGACGTCGTCATTCGGATCGATCTCCGTCTCGTCCGCTTGGCGCTTCGTCGTTTTATAGTATTGTCCGCGAATGAACGTGACGACGAGGTCATTCTCGTACTGGACGTCCTGAACCATCTTCAACGCCATCGTCTGCATCTGTTCGACCCAGTCCTCAGGCTCTTCCGCATACAGTCCTTCGTAGAGCAGCTGTTGCGTATGACCCGTCTCCCCTTCTTCCGGATGCGTGAACTTGACCTCGAACAGCTTGACGTCGAGTTTTCCACCTAGTACCTTCTTGAAGTTCGCAAGGAACAGCTCCTGTTGCTCCGGATCAAGCAATAGAAATGGTCGGGCTTCCTCATGATAGATTTCGCTCGTCTCTTTTCGAATATAGACGTTGTAGATTTCATGGATTTTTAGTAAATCGGCATCCATCTTGAAGTGACGACGGATGTCGGCGATGTCTTTTTTATTCATGCATACCAGCTCCTCGAATCATTAAAATCCTGCTTCCTGAAAAGCGTACCATATGCGAGATGACCCGACATCTTTTAGAAAATCAATGCGCACGGAATGAATACGCGCGTGTGACAGAATTAGCGATCTCATATTCATATTCTTGGTGGGCAGCGCGAGCTTGCGCGATGCAATTATCTAGTTCTTTTGTGTTGAAATAACGTTGCGCTTCCGTCAACGTGCCACTTACGACTAAAAATACGCCGAACACGATCAACCATTCTCTAATTCGTTCGTTCATTATGTAGTCTCCTTTCTTCTCCACCTAAATCCTAACATCAGACCCTTCAATATAATGACAAAAGTTTAATTTTAATAACATTTACACGATATTCATTTTCTCCTAAATAAGTGATGACATACTAAAAATTGTGAAGGGTGTCTTCACATCATCTCGTCTCATACATAGGAGGAATGACACGTGTTCAAAGCCATCAAGTCCATCGTCATCACTGCACTCGTCTGCCTGACCGCTTTCCAATTCGATACGACGTCTGTTTCCGCATTACCATCGGGCATCTCGTCGAAAGCGACGGCCCAGTCTCAACTCGATGCCTTAACGGTTAAAACAGAAGGCAGCATGACCGGTTATTCGCGTGATTTGTTCCCGCACTGGAGCAGTCAAGGAAGCGGCTGTGATACACGACAAGTCGTCTTAAAACGTGACGCTGATTCATATGGCGGATCGTGTCCCGTTACATCCGGTTCTTGGTATAGTTACTATGACGGACTGACATTCACGAACCCGTCTGACCTCGACATCGATCACGTCGTACCGCTTGCCGAAGCATGGCGTTCAGGAGCAAGCAGCTGGACGACGACGACTCGTCAAGCATTCGCAAACGATTTGACAGGTCCGCAATTGATTGCTGTCTCTGCAAGCTCGAACCGTTCAAAAGGGGACCAGGATCCGTCGACATGGAAGCCAACACGGGCAGGTGCGAGCTGCGCTTACTCGAAGATGTGGATCAATACGAAGAGTCGTTGGAACCTCAGCTTACAATCAAGTGAAAAAACTGCCTTACAGACGATGTTGAACACATGTACATACTAAAAAGGAGTCGATTCGATGGAAACGAAAACCTCTACTTTTACCGCCACACATGGTGTCATGACGCAAGAAGTCGGTGTCATCAGCGGTGAACTCGAACTCCGGACGACCTGTCAGGAGGACGGAAGGTTGGAACTGAAGATTGCTTACGTCGGGGCGATAGACGTCTATACGTTACCCGGCAGTTATCGTGTCCATGACGTCCGGGATCATGACGTCATCCATCAGATGCTCGTCAATATACTAGAGCGAACATAATGAAAAACAGACGCTGTCCAAGTAATGGACGGCGTCTGTTTTACTCTTGAGTATTCAAAATCAAATTGTTATTATTTACCAAATTGTAAGAGCTTATCTGACTATTTATTCGGTATAGTGTAGACAAGGCCACTATCCTTTCAAGGAGGTATAGCTTATGCGAAATATTTTGATTTTAATTGGTGTCATCGTAAGTGGTGCAGGTCTCTATATGGCACTAGAAAGTCACGTGCCTTCGTTACTCGTTACCGGTATCATCATGTTGTTTGGTTGCGGTATCGGTCTCATCACAAAAGAAAAGTCGGAGTAATTTTTGTCTAGTCAGGGGGATAACTATGATTCAACAATTCATCAAGGAACAACAGTCGCACCGTACTATTGGCGGTTTTATCGCTAAGTCTGTCGATCCGATCCTCGCCCACGTCAATCCATCGCGTTTACAAGACAACGATCTTGTACTGTTGATTCAAGCGGACCAATCGATTATTGTCTCTTTCGCTAATTCACAAGATCAATCAGATTGGACGCCACTATCACGAGAGCAGATTCATCGATCGAAAAGTCTACTTGCACCTAAGACATGCTATTTCAAAATTAAGCACGGTGAATATGGCGGAACCTATTTGATTTCACCAGATTTGATTGTGAATGATCAATTCAAGAGTGAGAAGGATTATTTAGAAGTTCTATCATCAACAACGAATAAGTAACTCATAAATGTTTTATCAAGACGATTTCGTCTTTAATCGGAACTCCCTTTTCATTGTACAACGGGATTTCCGGTTTTATTTTGCGTGCAAGTTCCACGGCATTCGGAATCACTTTTGATACTGTATATCCCCGATGCTGATAGAAACGTATCGCATGCTCATTATCATTCGTCGTAACGAGTGTCAGCAAGTCGCATTGTTGCTGTGTTGCCTTTTCCTCTACCACTTGCATCAATCGTGAGCCGATTCCTTTACCTTCTTCAAGACTGTCCAGTGAAATGATTTCGCACGTCTGCGAAGTCATATGATAGGTAATCAGTCCAATGATTTCATGATCATCGTTCTTGGCATAAAACCCATCTAACAGACTGCAATCATGAACACCTGTCGACGTTACCATTTGCGAACTACCCCAGTGCTTGGTAAAAAAGGCTTTAACCTGACTACGTGTTTCCTCTTCAATGACCTGAATAACCATTATGTCCTCCTTTCATTTATATACATTTCGTCGTCTTTGTTAATTATGATATAAGAGTTAATCTTACTAACTAAAAAAGACCACCTAGAGTATCAGTTAATACACTTAAGGCGGTCATCTAAATACTGCTTATTTGTGATAAGGCTCATTCCGATTAATCCGATACGCTCGATAAATCTGTTCACAGAGGATCATCTTCATCAACTGATGCGGGAATGTCATCTTTGAAAACGAGATCGTATCATTTGCACGCTGCATCACTTCTGGTGCAAGACCAAGTGATCCGCCGATGACGAAAGCAATTTTACTCTTGCCGTATGTCGCGAGTTGATCGAGTTCTTTTGCGAACTGTTCACTCGTCCGTTGTTTTCCTTCGATAGCAAGTGCGAGGACGTGAACGTCAGGTCCGATCTTCGCTAAAATCCGTTCGCCCTCTTTTTTCTTCACTTGCGCCATCTCCGCTTCACTCAATTGCTCCGGTGCCTTTTCGTCCGCGACCTCGATTTCTTGGATCGAACAGTAGGCGCCGAGACGCTTCGTATATTCAGCGATGCCTTGCTTCAAATACTTCTCTTTTAGCTTTCCGACCGTAATGATGGTAATTTGCATCTTATTTCTCGCTTTCTGACAGAAAATTCAGGAGTTATCCACAGAGTTATCCACAAATCCACATGTTGATATTTATTTTTTGCTTGACACAAGATATGTTGCCGATGCGTCACAGTATTCACAGGTGATGTTTTTTTCTGGATTTAGCTGATCGAGAATCGGGTATTGTTCTGTTTCATCTACGATTTCGTCAAGCGCGAGCTCGACATGTTCTAAACAGACGTACTTATCCACAGGTGGTCTCCTCCTTTCACTTATCCACATTTATCCGCTTCCAGTATAACAAATATCGACCTTCCTGACCGGAAAAGGCGCAGGTTTCCTCACTCAAAAAAACCATCCACAGGTCGGACCTGTGGATGGTTTTTCAGATTATGCTTTACTGAACAGTTGGTGACTGAGCTGACAACTTCACATCTGCTGTCTGTTTTTCACCGCCACGGTAGAACGTGACTTTGACCGTTTCGCCAACTTTTGCATCCCGGTAGAGAACACTTTTTAGATCAGCGAACGATGCGATCGCTTTTCCGTTGATCTCAACGATGACATCGTTTGCCTTCATACCCGCTTTTTCGGCTCCGCTGTTACGTGTCAGACCGACGACGACGATTCCTTTCGTGACATCATTCGGTAATTTCAGACGATCTTCGCGATATCCGCTTGGGAATTCCTGCACGTCACGAATCTGAATCCCGAGCTGTGGACGAACGACTTCACCATTTTGCTCGAGATCACGCATGATTGGTAACGCTTCGTTGATCGGAATCGCAAACCCGACTCCTTCGACACTTGCTTCCGCGATCTTCATCGAGTTGATCCCGATCAATTGACCGGCTGTGTTGATGAGCGCTCCACCCGAGTTCCCCGGGTTGATCGCTGCATCGGTTTGGATGACTTCCGTGTTGAAGTCTTGCTGTCCATCCTTGTTCGTATCGACTGGAACTGTCCGTTCCTGCGCACTGATGACACCGCGTGTGACGGAGTTCGCGAAGATTCCGAGTGGGTTTCCGATCGCAAGCACCGTTTCACCGGCACGTAACGTATCCGAATCCCCCAGTTTTGCGACTTGTGTCACTTTCGATGAATCAATCGACAAGACCGCTAAATCGTACGTCGGATCTTCCCCGAGGACTTTTGCCTCGAGTGCTGTTCCATCGGATAACGTCACAGACAGGCGGCTCGCGCCTTCGACGACGTGGTAGTTCGTGACGACGTAGGCTTTATTGCCGTCTTTTTTATAGATGACGCCGGACCCCGCACCCGTTTCCTGATCGGTTCCTTGGAACGAGCTCTGAAGGTTCGTCACGCTCACGACGGCTTCCTTCGTCTTACCGACCGCACCGACGATGTCGGCTTCATCCTCTGTCGTCTGTGTCGCAGTCTGTTCCGCTGTCGTCGACGAAACCGGAGTCGGACTCGTCATCTCATCGCGGACGAACGGCCACGCGACGAGGGCGATCAACAAGGCTCCGACGATTCCGCCGATCAGACCGACGAAAAAGGCTTTTCCGGCACCGCGACGACGCGGTGGTTCTGGTTGTTCTTCATATGGTTCACGATAAGGGCTGATCGGTTCGCTCGTTGCCGGTTGACGGGGCGGGAAGCCGCTCTCATCGGATGACTGTTCGTATCGTTCGGATTCGTTCCGTGGTTCTTCGGGTCGATCCATCGACATACGCCTCCTTTATGACTCTCTTTACACAAGTATACCCCCATCACGTGGCAAGTGAACCAAATGTGGGGGTCTTTTGAGCATATTCAGTAATTTCCCATAATCAAAGCTTTAGGAGCGGCGTCGGAATGACCGGATCCGTGTCGAGAAGCTGAATCTTACTCAGATCGACGTCACGGCTCGCGAGCGTCTGGGAGACACTCATCCGGGCGAGTTCCTTCATGTTGTTGTCCTTGCTCAAATGGGCCATATGGATCCGTTTTGTTCGATCATCAAGGACCTCGCTCATCGCGATTGCGGCATCCTCGTTCGAGACGTGTCCGTAATCCCCGAGGATCCGTCGTTTGACGCTCCACGGGTAATGTCCCATCTGGAGCATGCCGATATCATGGTTCGCTTCGAAGATATAAGCATCAGCGCCCCGAATGACACCTTTCATCCGGTCCGAGACGTATCCGGTATCCGTGATGTGCGCCAACCGTTTTCCTTCATGGGCGAACTGGAAAAACATCGGATCGGCTGCATCGTGACTGACGTTGAACGATTCGACTTCGATGTCACCGAACTGCTTGACCTCTCCGACTTCCCAGAGGAACTTCAGCGCCGGATCAATCTTACCGATCTTCGCTTCCATCGCTGCCCATGTCTTTTCATTCGCATAAAGCGGGATATTGTACTTCCGTGCCATGATGCCGACGCCTTTGATATGGTCGGAGTGTTCATGGGTGACGAACAGACCATCGATGCCATGCGGCGACCGGTCGATCTGGTCGAATAAGGCGAGCATCGCCTTACCGGTCAGTCCCGCGTCGACGAGCAAGCGGGTCTGTTCACTTTCGATATAGAGGGCGTTCCCCGTCGAGCCACTGGCCATGACGCTGTAGTGTAGGCTCATCGTGCATTCCTCATTTCTCTGAGACTGTATCCAATCGTTCGACGGTCTGGACGCCGCCGTCAATCGCATTGACGAAGTAGACTTCTTCATTATCGAGCTCGATTTGCCACGTCGGCGGCAGGATTTGAACGGATTCCGTTCCTTCCGTGACGAGACAGAAATAACCGAGCTTGTGACTCGTCAACCGTTTTGATGCCGGGAATAAACCTTGCTCCGACAACTGGACGATCGCTTCACTTGCTGATAACAACGTCACGTCCTGTGCTTGCCGGACGACCTTGTTCAAGTGGCGTTGTTTGTAGCTGACGATTTCCTTCGCATCGTTGAGCTGCAAGACGAGCAGGGACGGTCCAATCATCGCATCGTCCTCACGTGACTGCTGTGGTGTCGAATAGAGTGGTTGTCCCTTATACGTCTGAACGAATGTCATCTCCTGATACTTACTATCATACTTCCAAAATGTATATTCGGCACCATATCGAACGGATGCTTGAACGAACGATGAAGCAGAATCCCGCATCGTCTTCGCATCGAGTCGATACGGTTTCGTCAACCGGACCGACCACTCGACATCGTTCTTGACGGAGGCGACCGCGTCACGAATCGGTGAACTCGCGAGTGGCGCTAGCGTCCGCGCATCGACTTCGGCTGTTAAATAGCCGATGTCTCGCGTAACCGGTTGTAGCTTTTTCTCATCGATTTGACGATCCTTCAAGATCGATTTACCGGTCGCACTCGTCGCGACGATCCGCGGCTCGACCATCCGGTCCATCAATTGAATGGCGAGGTAGACGTTCAGGATCAAAAAGGTCAGCATCAATAAGGTCTTCGCTTTACTCCAGTCCATTCATCCTCACCCCTCATTCCCGACAGCTTGATTGATCGATTGCCAGACGCCATCGATTTTGATGAACCACGTCGGCTCAAAGACGGCATAGCGGCTCGTTGAAATCTTATACGTCATCTCATATCCAATCCGGATTCCACTGATCTCTTTTAAGAGGTCAGCACGACTCAGACGTTCGAGAACCGTTTCAACAGCTGGCACCGTTTCTTCCCGAAGGATGAGCTTCCGCTTCGCTCGGAGCATGCTACGACTGAGCGACCGGACTTGATTTTCCTCATACATGATCTTCAGTGTCGCAAGATCGAACTTCGTCTGTTCGAGTAGCGGACCACTCTCCCCAAATACCGGATACCGGTTCAAGTACAACCGGAACGTCGCCGTCTGTTCCTCACTCTTTTTACTCATCTGATCAAAGTAATACCGGAAACCACTGCGTTGGGTATCTTGATCGAGCCAGCCCCCATGAATGTTGACATAGCTGACGAGCGTGCTGTAATCGACCGTCGAGCTTTGCGTATTCGGCGATAATGTATTGAAACGATACACATTATAGTTTCGGTCATACGTCGAAACGCTGACGCCGTCCGTTAAGACGTCGAGATCATCCCGACTCTTGATTTGCTGGACGTTCGAGTTCTCGGCAAAAAAGGCACTCCGAATGCGGTCGAGTGGTTTCGGCGATTGCCCGACCTCGTCATAGACGAAGACTTGCTCTAGTCGCGTCGTACCGCTCGCGACATACGTATAATCGCCACCTTTGAGTTCGACGCGTGTCATCGGTTTTTTCTTATCATGCGCGAACAGTCGCTTCAGAACCGTCTCATCGCCGACGAGCTTGAAGTCCTTCAGGCGACCGGTCGCCGACTCGAGACGGAGGATTGGTCCATCATAATCGAGTAAATAGAGTCGTTTGATCGGTTCCGAGAAGGCGATCTGTTTTTCTCCGAGTAACTCTTCAAGAATCGTCGCACTGATCGGTGTCGGGAAGATCATCTCGACACTCCGGTCACCGACCGGGATGTTGTTCGCTTTATCCGTCAAGACGAGGACACCGATGTTAAACGACGCACCGATTCGGTTAAGGAAGGTCCGACCGATGATTTGTGTCTGATAGATCCCTTCCTGATCCGAATAGACGAGTAGTTCCGGGTTGATCAGTTGGTTGCTTTCAATCGTCTTTGAGGCATCGATCTCGTTGAACGAGACCTGTTCCCGCTCGATTGATTCACTGCTTGGATGATAGGTCCAGAGCATCGCTGTCTGAGCGATCGAACCGGCGACGAGCAGGACGAGTAACAGCGAACTCCAGTGTTGTTTCTTCATCCGGCATCCACCTCTTCGATCACCTCATACGGAAGCGTGAAGTAAATCGTCGTGCCGCGTCCCCATTCACTTTCTGCCCAGATGTCGCCACCATGTGCCGAAACGACGTCTTTTGCGATCGACAGACCAAGACCGGTGCCGCCGATTTTACGGGCGCGGGCTTTATCGACACGATAGAAGCGTTCGAAGATTTTTTGGAGATTCGCTTTCGGGATTCCGACACCTTCATCCTTGATGCTGATGACGATCCGTTTTGCCCGGAGCATCGTCCGGACGGTGATCGTTCCGCCTTCCGGTGAGTACTTGATTGCATTCGTCAGGATGTTATCTGCGACCTGAATCAATTTATCCTGATCACCACGGATATAGACTTTCCGCTTCATGATCTTACGACGGAAACGAATCCGTTCCGGCTTCGTCATGTCATGTCGATCGAGAATCTCATTCAGGAACTGAATGTAATCGAAGCGGACCTTGTTCATTTTGTATTCCTTACTGTCCATCTTCGACAGTTGTAAGAGATCGGTGACGAGGCGGATCATCCGCTCCGTCTCATTTTGTGTCGTCTCAAGGAAACGCGGTGCGAGTTCCTCGTCCTGATACGCGCCTTCTGCCAAGGCTTCAAGATAGCTGCGCATCGTCGTCAGCGGTGTCCGGAGCTCGTGACTGACGTTCGCGACGAATTCGCGACGATCCTGTTCGACTTGCTCCTGTTCCGTGACGTCATGCAGGACGACGATCATCCCGGTTATTGGACCACTGTGTTTCTTGACGGGCGAGAAGAATGCCCGGACGAGGAACAGTTCATCCTCACTACTGAAATCAAGTAGACGCGGTGGCATCGTACCGTCTTCCGGAATCATGAAATCATCACCAAGTGCCAGTAAGTCCTTCAAGTTCGTGCCGACGACGCTCGCATCATCCGCACCGACGATATCCTTCGCTTGATCGTTCATCAAGATGACGCGCAGCGTCCGGTCCGTCGCGATGACGCCATCGGTCATATTCTCTAGGACACTCGTCAACTTCCGCCGTTCAGCTTCCGTCGTCGCGTTCGCTTCGAGTAGCTCATCCGTCAATTCGTTGAACGAACGAGCGAGCTGACCGATCTCATCGTCCGAATAGACCTTAACCTTCCGCGAGAAGTTCCCGCGTCGCATCTCGATCGCTTGACGCCGCATATCGGAAATCGGGCGCGTGATCGTCCGCGACAGCAAGACACCAAGAATCGACGTGATGACGAGAGCGATGACCGTTCCGGTCGCAAGAATCCGCGTGACCTGTTGCATCTGCGAATAGATCGACTCCATCGAGGCGCGGACATAAATCATACCGGTCGTGACACCATCTCGTTCCGAAGTGACCGGTACGGCAAAGATTCGGATCTTATCCTCTGATTCCGGATCAAGCACGGTGTCCGTCCGGGTCGAGCTCGTTGCCTGTGCTTTTTTAATCAATGAATTCGTCGCCCGTTGTCCGACTGCTGATTGGTTCTCGTTATCCGACGTTGCCTGGATGATTGAGTCCTGGTCGATGATCTGGACTTCGAGGATGTCGTTCCTTGAGGTGGAGCCATTACTAAACTCAGACAGCAGTTGCCCTAGTGATTGGGACAACTGCCGTTTGGAGGCTTCATCATCGCCTGTTTTATCGAATTCCTTCCCGACGTTATAGGCGACAAGACCTGCCCGGTCCTCGACCGACTTCGAGAAGTTCGTAATGTACTGCTTTTCAAGGGAACGAACGAAATAGACGCCAATGACCTGCATCGCCACTAAGATCAATAAGGCATAGATGACGACGAGTTTCCATTGGATGGATTTAAAGAAGTTCGTTCCTTTTAACATCGTTATTCATTCTCCCCGTCTTGGAGATAATAGCCGACACCACGACGCGTCATGATGTAAACTGGCGTACTTGGGTTATCTTCGACTTTCTCACGGAGACGACGCACCGTTACGTCGACTGTCCGGACGTCACCGAAGTAGTCATAGCCCCAGACCGTCTGTAACAAATGCTCACGTGTCATGACTTGACCGATGTTTTTCGCGAGGTAGTGCAACAATTCGAACTCACGCTGCGTCAGCTCGATCTTTTGATCCTTACGTGTCACCGTATGCGAATTCGTATCGATATACAGTTCTCCGACTTTGAGTGGACCTGGTCCAACCGGTTGTGGTGTAGCTTCCGGACTCGTGTTGCGTAAGTGGACTTTCACGCGGGCAAGTAACTCGCGCGAGCTGAATGGCTTCGTCACGTAATCGTTCGCGCCAAGCTCAAGACCAAGTACCGTATCGATCTCGGAATCCTTCGCTGTCAACATGATGATCGGAATCTTCGACGTCTTCCGGACTTCCCGGCAGACCTCCATCCCGTCCATTAACGGGAGCATGATGTCGAGTAACATCAAATCCGGTTTGAACTCCTCGAATTTCTCTAATGCCTCCACGCCGTCATTTGCGATCGCGACCTGGTAGCCTTCTTTTTCTAATTTAAACTTGAGTATATCTGCAATCGGCAACTCGTCATCGACGACTAGAATTTTGCGTTCCGTCACTGGGTGTGCCCCCTTAAAAATTTCTATTCAATCTATTTTACCTGTTTTTTCGGCATATAGAAAGGTGGCGACGGAAACTCCCGGCGCCACTCTCTCTGCTGTTCGTCGTCTCACGAGAGAGGTTCCACGTGAAACACTGTATTTAGTATACCTGTTTTTGCTTCCGTTTGTGAACCATTTCGCACAAAAAACAGCCTCTTGCAGGATGCAAGAGGCTTTTGAGACTTATGCTTCTTCGTAGAGATCACGCAAGACGACTGTCTGTTCACGACCCGGTCCGACCGAGAACGTGACGAGCGAGATACCTGTGAGATCCGCAATCCGCTTAACGTAGTTCTGTGCGTTCAACGGTAGATCCTCAAAGCGACGGACACCTGTGATGTCCTCTTTCCAGCCTGGAAGTTCTTCGTAAACTGGAACACATGCTTCGAGATCACGGAAGCTTGCTGGGTACTCATCGATCTGTTTTCCGTTGAATTCGTACGATGTACAGATCTTCAACGTGTCGAGTCCTGTCAAAACGTCGATTGAGTTGAGCGCAAGATCCGTCAACCCACTTGTACGGCGCGAGTGGCGAACGACGACAGAGTCGAACCAACCAACACGACGCGGACGTCCTGTCGTCGTCCCGTATTCACGACCGACTTCACGGATTTGGTGACCGATGTCATCGAACAATTCCGTTGGGAACGGACCGTCACCGACACGTGACGTGTACGCTTTACAGACACCGACGACGTGATCAATCCGAGCTGGACCGACACCGACACCCGATGCGACACCACCGGCAGATGCGTTCGATGATGTAACGAACGGGTACGTTCCGTGGTCAAGGTCGAGTAAGACACCTTGTGCGCCTTCGAACAACACTTTTTCGCCGTGATCGAGGCTATCGTTGACGACGACGGATGTATCGCAGACGTATTTCGCGAACTCTTGTCCATACGCATAGTACTCTTCGAAGATATCGTCGAACGCGATTGGTTCAGCGTCATACATCTTCGTGAACATCCGGTTCTTTTGGTCGAGAACGATCTTCAACTTCTCAGCGAACGTTTCTTTGTCGAGTAAGTCTGCCATCCGGATTCCGATTCGTGCGGCTTTATCCATGTAGCACGGTCCGATTCCTTTTAGCGTCGTTCCGACTTTTGCGTCGCCCTTCGCTTCTTCTTCTAACTGATCCTGCAACTGATGATACGGCAAGATGACATGCGCCCGATTCGAAATTAACAAGTTATCCGTTGAGACACCACGATCGTGCAGATACTTCAATTCCTTGACGAGTGATTTCGGGTTGACGACGAGACCGTTCCCGATGACACATTTCTTATCCGAGTAAAAAATACCTGATGGGATCAAGTGCAATTTGTACGTCTCGTTATTGAATACGATCGTATGTCCTGCATTGTCTCCACCTTGATAACGTGCTACGACGTCGGCTTGTTTCGAAAGAAAATCGGTGATTTTCCCTTTTCCTTCGTCGCCCCACTGTGTTCCGACTACTACTACTGATGACATCTTATCATCCACCTCCACGTACGATTCAAAACCACGACTAAGTGTAACGCGATAAAAAAGAGAAGTCAACCAAATACCGAACAATTAATTGTTACAATTCTCTTTCGTTCGTTTAATTATCGTTTTTGGTGAACAAACTGAGAATCTTTAGGTGAAAATAAAAAAAGCTACGTTTTATCTCCGATTGATCGAAGACAAAACGTAGCTTGGATTAAGCTGGTGGCGCGTACGAGTTGCTTGGCTCGAGATCCACGAACTTGTTGAATTCTTTTCGGAAGGCGAGCTTGACGGTACCGGTTGGACCATTCCGCTGTTTTGCGATGATGATCTCAATCGTATTCGCATCTTCCGTTTCTTTATTGTAGTAATCGTCACGATACAAGAAGGCGACGATATCGGCATCTTGCTCGATTGCTCCCGATTCCCGGATATCCGACATCATCGGTCGCTTATCTTGACGGCTCTCAACCCCACGGGAGAGCTGCGATAAGGCGATGACGGGGACTTCGAGTTCACGCGCGAGTGATTTCAAGGAACGGGAAATTTCCGAAACCTCTTGTTGACGGTTGTCGCTGGAGCGACCATTCCCTTGAATCAGCTGCAAGTAATCGATCATGATCATCCCAAGACCGTGCTCCTGCTTCAAACGACGGCACTTCGCCCGGATATCGTTAACCCGAATCCCTGGTGTATCGTCGATGTAGATGCCGGCTTGAGACAGGTTACTCATCGCAAGCGATAACTTGCCCCAGTCCTCTTCCTCGAGTTGACCAGTCCGCAGACGCTGCGCATCGACGTTTCCTTCGGCACAGAGCATCCGCATGACGAGCTGTTCGGCACCCATCTCAAGACTAAAGATGGCGACGTTCTCGTCAGCGCGTGTCGCGACGTTTTGCGAGATGTTCAAGGCGAACGCCGTCTTCCCGACCGATGGACGTGCTGCGACGATGATTAGATCGTTACGCTGGAAGCCGGCCGTCATCTTATCGAGATCCTGGAAACCCGTCGGAATCCCCGTCGTCTCGCCGCTTTGCTTATGCAATTTATCAATCGTTGCATAGGCACTAGTCAAGACGTCCGAGATCGGGATGAAGCTCGCGCTCCCTTTTCCTTGTGATACTTCGAGAATCTTCCGTTCTGCCTCATTCAGCAGGACATCGACCTCGTTTTGCCGCTCGTATCCGTCAGTGACGATTTCACCCGCCGTCCGAATGAGACGCCGAAGCGTCGACTTCTGGTCAACGACGTTGACGTAGTAATTGATGTTGGCTGCGGTTGGTACACCTTCCGCTAGTTCCGCTAGATACGGTAGACCACCGATCTCATCTAGGATGCCAAGCGTACTCAGCTCGGCTGTGACCGTGACGAGGTCGATCGCTTCGCCTCGGTCGGACAGCACGAGCATCGCTTCGAAGATCCGTTGGTGAGAGGCACGGTAAAAGTCCTGCGGTAACAGACGTTCCGATGCACTGATCAAACGATCCGCATCAATCATGATCGCCCCTAGGACGGCTTGTTCTGCCTCGATGCTTTGGGGAGGCATATTTTGCATGACTTCACTCATCACCGATCCCCTTTTCTACTCACGCCTCTTTGACCTGAACGTTCAGCGTCGCTGTCACTTCGTTGTGTAGCTTCAATGGTACCTTCGTAAAGCCGAGTGCCTTGATTGGGTGCTCGAGCTCGATTTTACGTTTGTCGATTTTGTAACCCATGCTCTTGAGTGCTTCCGCGATCTGTTTGCTTGTGACAGAACCGAAGACACGACCGCCTTCACCGGCTTTCGTCGAGACGATGATCGTCTCTTTTTCGATTTTCTCTTTTAACGCTTGCGCGTCAAGCAAGTTCTGTTTCGCTTCTTCTGCTGCTTTACGTTCATGTGCTTCATGTTGCTTCAAGTTGCCAGTCGTCGCAGGACGCGCCAACTTTTTCTTGAAGAGTACGTTATTTGCATAAGCATCGGCCACGTCTTTGACGTCTCCTGCTTTACCTTGTCCTTTTACATCTTGTAAGAAAATAACCTTCATTCTGATTCCTCTCCTTTTGTCTCATCTTCTAGATATTGATCGATCGCTTTACGCAACGCATCCGCGACCGTGATGACCGATTCTGACATCTGTGTCGCCGCGTTCGTCAAGTGACCGCCGCCTCCGAGCGTCTCCATGATCAATTGGACGTTGACTTCTCCAAGGGAACGGGCACTGATCGCTGTCCGTCCGTCTTGAAGTTCCGCGATGACGAAGGCAGCACGAATGCCTTGAAGCGACAACAATTGATCGGCCGCTTGTGCGATCAAGACTTGATCGTAAATGACGCCAGGTTCCGCTGTCGCAATCGCCATCCCTTTCGTATAGACCTCGGACCGCTCGAGGATATGTGACTGCTCGACGTACGTCTCAAGATCCTGACTGAGGAACTCTTGCACGAGCACCGTGTCAGCACCTTGTGAACGCAAGTAAGAGGCAGCATCGAACGTCCGCGATCCGGTCCGAAGGGCAAAGCCTTTCGTATCGACGATGATTCCGGCAAGTAACGCCGTCGCTTCAAGCATCGATAGCTTTTGATTCGTCGGCTGGTACTCGATTAACTCGGTGACGAGCTCTGACGTCGACGATGCGTAAGGCTCGAGATAAACGAGGACCGCATCTTCGATGAAATCCTCCCCACGCCGGTGATGATCAATCACGACCATATGCTCGAATCGATCGAGTAACGTCGGTACGACGACGAGCGACGGTTTGTGGGTATCGACGACGACGAGTAACGTCTGATCGTCAATCAACTGATCGGCTTGAAACGCATTGACGAACCGTGTCTCGAGTTGTGGTACTTCAGCGATCTCGTCCATCATCCGGCGAATCCCGCGTCCGATTTCTTCTGGCGGTAAAACGATATGCGCTTCCTTATCGTTCATTTCCGCAAGCTTCAAAATGCCGATCGCTGATCCGAGTGCATCCATATCCGGATTCTTATGCCCCATGATCAGGACACGGCTTGATTCCTGCATTAAATCACGAAGCGAGTTGGCAATGACCCGTGCCCGGACACGTGTCCGTTTTTCTGTCGGGTTCGTCTTGCCGCCATAAAAGCGGACTTTCCCGTCGCGTTTGATGACGACTTGATCGCCTCCCCGTCCTAATGCGAGATCGAGACTCGACTGAGCCATCAGACCAAGCGTCGGAATCGGGTCACTTCCGCAACCAATTCCGATCGATAACGTCAACTGGACACCACGCTGACTCGTCTCTTCGCGAACGGTATCGAGAATCGTGAACTTCGATCGTTCGAGAATCCGGAGATTCTCTTCTGTCGTGACGATGAAATATCGATCGGACGCGGTCCGCTTGATATACGTTCCGTGTTCGGCTGCCCAGTGATTCAATAGTTGAGTGACACGACTGTTCAACTCACTGCGCAACTGATCTTCGATACCTTGTGTCATCTCATCGTAGTTATCGAGATAGATGACGCCGATGACCGTCTGATTGTCGACGAGTTGTTGTTCGACTTGTGCCTCTTCTGTCATATCGAACAGATAGAACGTCCGGTTCTCATGATTTGAAAAGACGCGATATACGGCATCACCGATTTCAAGCGTCGCTTGGTCCTCATTCGTCGCGACCATCTCGATGAATAAGGGATCGAGCTCATTGAGCGTCTGTCCCATCGCTACATCATCAAATATGTCCCGCATCGGATCATTGAACCAGGTGACGAGGGTATCCTCATCGTATAACAAAATCCCGATTGGCATGTTCGTCAACGCATCTTGTCCCGTCTCCTCGACTTGCATCGAGATTCCGGCGACGTACGCCTCCCATGCCCTGCGTGCACGACGTTCTTCGAATAGGTGCAATCCGAAGAGGAGGGCAGTCACGACGGCTCCGATAGCAGAGATGATCGGTTCACGTACAGCGACGACGAGAAGCAGACCGACGATTAATAGATACGGAATGAAGCGAACGATGCGTCGTTCTCGTTCCGGTGATACTTGTTGACCTGACTCCATCGTGTCCTCCTTATATGCTCTATAGGGTTCATTTAAATTTTTAGTAACTTGTTTATTATAACCGAAAAGCAGGAGGGGATGAAAGGGAAGCGAAAAAAAGCACCATCCTCACGTATGAGGATGGTGCTACGAAATCAGTCAGCCACGTATGGGATTAAAGCCATTTGACGTGCGCGTTTGATTGCGATTGTAAGTGGACGTTGGTATTTCGCTGAAGTACCAGTCACACGACGTGGAAGAATCTTACCGCGTTCCGAAATGAAACGTTTGAGAAGTTCTACGTCTTTATAATCGATATGAGTGATGTGGTTCGACGTGAAGTAACATACTTTACGACGACGTTTTCCACCTGGACGACGTGCCATGTGATTAACCTCCTTTTTAACTTGGATTTTTCAGGACGATTTCCTTAGAACGGGAGATCGTCGTCTGAAAGGTCGATCGAACTACCGCCGCTGAACGGATCAGCGCCGAAGCCCGAATTCGATGAAGCGGGTGCTGGCGAGGAAGAGTTGTTCTGCTGTTGCTGTGAACCCCATCCTGCAGCATTCCCGTTTCCACCAGTAGATGAAGCGTAGCCTTCGCTACCATCCGAAGAACGGCTCGCGTTACGTGACTCGAGGAAGCGGACGCTATCAGCGACGACTTCCGCACGATAACGGCGTTGCCCTTCTTTATCGTCGTAGCTGCTAATCTGGAGGCGACCCTCTACACCAGCAAGACTACCCTTCTTCAAATACTGAGCAACGTTCTCTGCTTGCTTGCGCCAAACGACGCAATCGATGAAATCAGCTTCTCGCTTCCCATCTTGCCCTGTGAAAGGACGGTCACATGCGAGTGTGAATCGCGTTACCGCAATCCCGCTCTGCGTATAACGCATTTCCGGGTCACGAGTTAACCGACCGACTAAAACGACGCGGTTAATCATCAGAATCACTCTCCTGTTTCAGCTTATTTCTCGTCTTTTGTGATCATTAAGCGAACGATATCGTCACTGATCTTCATGAGACGGTCAAGTTCTTTTGTAGCTGCTGGTTCAGCAGAAACGTTAAGAAGAACGTAGAACCCTTCACGCATATCATTGATTTCGTAAGCGAAACGACGTTTACCCATTTCAGTTGTTTTATCAACTGTACCACCGTTATCAGTGAGGACTTTGTTGAAACGCTCCACTGTTGCTTTGCGTGCTTCCTCATCAAGTTCCGGACGGATGATGTAAAGTACTTCGTATTTACGCATATCTGTCACCTCCTCTTGGACTGGCGGCTCGAATGTTCGAGCAAGGAGCAATAATTCATTACTCACATTCGTTAATACTACCAAAGTATTTTGCTTTATGCAATAACGATTCGTTTTCGATTAGACGTTGAAGCGGAATGTGACGACATCGCCGTCTTGGAAGACATATTCCTTACCTTCAGAACGGTAACGACCTTGTTCCTTAACTGTCGCCATGTTACCTGCAGCTGCTAAATCTTCATACGCAACGACTTCTGCACGGATGAACCCGCGTTCGAAGTCCGAGTGGATGACACCCGCACATTGTGGGGCTTTCATGCCTTTTTTAAACGTCCAAGCGCGTACTTCTTTTTCACCTGCTGTGAAGTATGTCGCAAGACCAAGTGTGCTGTACGCCGCATGGATCAATTGATCAAGACCCGACTCTTCGATTCCGAGATCGACGAGGAACTCTTGACGTTCTTCTGGCTCAAGCTCCGCAATCTCTTCTTCGATGCGAGCACAGATGACGATGACTTCTGCGCCTTCTTTTGCTGCGAACTCACGGACGAGACGAACGTTCTCATTGCTGTCTGCATCTGCGACTTCATCTTCGCCGACGTTTGCGACGTAGAGCATCGGTTTCATCGTCAACAATTGGAAGTGTTTGACGATGGCTGCTTGATCTTCATTCAATTCAGCGAGACGTGCTGGTTTCTCATCTTCGAGCAACGCTTGCACGATTTCAAGTGCTTCAAGCTCAGCCGCTGCGTTTTTATCGCGCGACTTGACTTGTTTTTGAACACGCTGAATCCGTTTTTCGACCTGCTCAAGATCTGCGAGGATCAATTCGAGGTTGATCGTCTCGATATCATCGATCGGTGAGACTTTTCCGGCCACGTGTGTGATGTTTTCATCTACGAAACAACGTACGACCTGACAGATCGCATCTACTTCACGAATGTTCGCGAGGAATTTATTTCCGAGCCCTTCCCCTTTAGACGCACCTTTTACGATACCGGCGATATCCGTGAATTCGAATGCTGTCGGGATCGTCTTTTTCGGGTTGACGAGTTCTGTCAATTTCCGAAGACGTGCATCTGGTACTTCAACGACACCGACGTTCGGGTCGATCGTTGCGAACGGATAGTTCGCTGCCTCTACACCTGCTTGTGTGATGGCGTTAAAAAGTGTTGATTTTCCTACGTTTGGTAAGCCAACGATTCCTGCTGTTAATCCCACTTGGAATTCCTCCTTTTCGGTATTTCCTAGGAAATCCGTGCTAGCGGCCGCAGTGGGTAGAATGATTACACCACGTCAGCACATCTTTCACAATTATAGATAGTTCATTTTTTTTAAGCAAGGAGCTCGACTGTCTTTTTTAATCACGCTCTAATCGAACACAATCACTTCGCTTATGAAAGACAACGAAAAAGCGGATGTGATTACGAGAATCACATCCGCTTTTTCGTCACTCTGGTAAGACTTTTTTCAATCGTTTATCAAAATCACGACGTGGCATTAAAATGCTCGCCCCGCAACCTTGACATTTGATTCGGATATCCATGCCGACCCGAATGATCTGCCATCGGTTCGTTCCACATGGATGCTGCTTCTTCATCTCAACATAATCATGGAGTTGATACGTTTTTGGAATCATCCGTCTGTCCACCATTCTTTTGTTCTGGATTCATCATGACCATCCGTGGATACGGGATCTTGATGTTTTCTTCTTCGAGTCCTTGCTTCAATTCCTTCCGGATCAGACGACCAGCTTGGAAATGTTGCATCGGTGGTACTTCTGCCATCAAACGATAGACGACTTCTGAAGGACCAAGTGTCTGAACACCGAGCATCTGAATCGGCTCGACGAACATATCGACATACTTCTTCGTCGTCCGGTCTGCAATCTCACGCAAAACTTGTTCGACACGTTCAAGATCCTCATCATAAGAGACTTGGACATCGACGAGTGCGAAACTGTTGTCGACCGAATAGTTCGTCACTTGTAAAATCTGACCGTTCGGGATGATGTGGATTTCTCCGTTGAGTCCTTTGAGTTTTGTCGTCCGGATACCAAGTTCCGTCACGACGCCTTCGATTACACCGACGCGTACATAATCTCCGACTTTAAACTGACGTTCGAAGATGATGAACGCTCCTGTAATGATATCTTGCACCAAGTTCTTCGCACCAAACGAAATCGCGAGACCAGCGATTCCGGCACTGGCAACGAGACCGGTGATGTTGATTCCGAACTGACTAAGCACTGTCAACAACATGATGATTCCAAGTACGTAACGAATCGCATTTTGGAGCAACTTCAACAGCGTCTCGTTCTGTCGTTGCGCCAAGTAGTCCTGTTCATTGATTTTCCTGATCGTAAAGAGACGTGAGACTGCCCCAGTCAAAACGCGCGTCAACACATAGAACGCCGCGATGATGATGAGCGCAATCAGTAGTTTCATCCCAAAACGAATCCACATATCCGCATCCATTACTTGGTTGATCAATTTATCGACTTGGGCGACGGATTCTTGTACATCTTGATTGGTAGCCATTCTCTCATCCTTTCTTATTCTCTCTATTACGACAGTATACGTGATTTTAATCGAGTTTCAACCAAAGAGCCGATTTTGACGTTAGATTTCTGGAAAAACCGGGAAAGGAAAATCATCTAAGAACCCTTCACTCTTGCCAATCCACCACGACACCGACATCAAGAGAAGAAAGGATGATTTCGATGAACTTCCGCTTTCATTCGCACGAGCCCAAGCCCTATTCTTTCTTTTTAGAATATACGGAACCGTTCGCGAAAGAACGCTTAGCTGAACAATTATTCGAACAAGTCTCTGCCGTCCAAGAAAAACGTCCGATCGTACTCGTCTGCATTGGTTCTGATCGTTCGACAGGTGACTCACTCGGTCCACTCGTTGGGACATTCCTCGAGAAACAAGCGCCTGCTCATCTTCACGTCTACGGTACACTCGCTAAACCCGTCCATGCACTGAATCTCGCAGAAACCATTCACTCGATCCAAACGACCCATTACCGTCCACTCGTCATCGCGATCGATGCGTGTCTCGGTCGCCTTTCAAGTGTCGGACATGCCTTTTTCTCGGAAGGTCCACTCGCACCCGGCGCCGGCGTCCAAAAAGAGTTACCTGCGGTCGGTGACTTCAACATTAAGGCTGTCGTCAACGTCAGTGGATTCATGGAGATGATGATTCTCCAGAACACACGGTTACACCTTGTTTATGAACTAGCGGAACTCGTCGCGAACAGCTTCCACTTACTTGATGCGAAACTCTCCGCTGAATCCACACGGACGACGATTTCTTTCACGCCACGCTCGATGTAAGCAAAAAGAAGCGAACCGTCGCCCGGATCGCTTCTTTTTAGTGATCCGATTCAGGTAATAACAAGTCGAGCAACCGATTGAGGTCGTCTTCGTCTATAAAATCGATCTCGAGTTTCCCTGCTTGTTTTCCTTGTTTAATCCGAACGGTCGCCCCGTATTTTTCGCGAAGTGATTCCTCGACGAATTGAACAGCGGTCGCTTGTTGCGGACGGGCGGCTTCCTTACGTTCCCGAAGCGCCTGCTCTAACCGACGGACGTTCCAGTTCTCCGCCATGACCCGTTCTGCCATCTGTTCGATCTTCTTTGGATGTTTCAGCGACAGGAGCGCGCGGGCATGTCCCATCGATAGACGCTCATCCATGACCGCTTGTTGAACGAGTAACGGCAATTGTAGTAACCGAAGACTGTTCGTGATGTGCGAACGACTTTTGCCGACACGCTGCGCAAGCTCTGCTTGCGTGATACCGAATTCCTCGATCATCTCCGCATACGCCATCGCCTCTTCAATCGCGGATAAATCCGCCCGTTGGATGTTTTCGATCAAAGCGAGCTCCATCACGCGTGTCTCGTCTGCTTCGATCACGAGGACCGGTACACGTTCGAATCCTGCGCGACTCGCTGCTTGATACCGTCGTTCGCCGGCGATGATTTCATAATAGCCATCACATGGTCGGACGACGATCGGTTGGATCATCCCGTGCCGAACGAGTGATTGGGCGAGTTCTTCTAATGCTTTTTCATTGAATCGTTTCCGGGGTTGAGTCGGATTCGGGCGAATCGCCCGAACAGGTAATTCGTTCACTTGCCTTCTCTCCTAAACGTAGCGGAAGGCACGACCGCTTATTCCGGACGTGCCTTCACGATGCGAATCCGCACCTCTACATATTCTTCACAATCGACTTCTTCTTTTTCAATCGTCAATCCGGTTTGCTCGATCATATCGACGGAATCGCGAAGGGTATTTAACGCAATCCGTGTATCCCGAGCAAAGCTCTTATGACGTTTTTTCTTCGGTGGCTGTGGTGTCATCAATCGTTCCACCCGGCGCTCCGTCTCCTTGACGTTCCATTCCCGTTCCAGAATTTCAGCGAGTACCGTTACTTGTAGCGCTTCATCCTTGAGCGGCAATAACGCACGGGCATGACGCTCCGTGATCGTCCGTTGCTTCAACGCTTCCCGGACATCCGTTGGCAATCGAAGCAAACGCAATTTGTTAGCAATCGTCGATTGACTACGTCCGAGCTTACGAGCTAACACTTCTTGCGTGATGTCTTGTAACGCAAGCAAGCGCTCATAGGCTTCTGCTTCTTCGATTGGTGTCAAATCTTCGCGTTGCAGATTTTCAATCAATGCCAGTGAAGCAGTCGTCTCGTCCGTCATCTCTTTGACGATGGCAGGAATCGTTTCCCAGCCAAGCGAGCGCACTGCCCGGTATCGTCGTTCTCCCGCAATGATTTCGTATCCTGTTCCTTGTTTTCGAACGACGATCGGCTGGAGTAATCCATGCTCTTCGATCGTAACGGCTAGCTCTTCAATTCGGTCCCCATCAAACACTGTCCGTGGTTGGAACTGGTTCGCGACAAGTTCTGTCAATGGTAATTCCTGAACCGTCTCTTGTGGGTCAAGCTCGATCGTAGCAGGTTGCCCTCCCTTACCGAGCAGCTTGGCAATTGCATTTCTCACGTTGGCGCACCTCACCTTTATCAGTCATCGTTTCACGTGAAACGGTGTTTAGCTTAATGGATCTTTCGCAGGCGTACCCGCTTTACGCGGATATTTCCCGGGTGTTGTTCGTTTTTTATCTACAATAACGATATTACGCTCACTTTCCTCGCCTGGCAATTGGAACTGGAAACTTTCCCGTAAATTCCCACCGAGTACTTTTAAGGCAATCGCACCATCCTCGAGCTCTTCACTGACTTTCGCTGCCTTCAAGGCAACGAATTGTCCCCCGACTTTCGCAAGCGGTAGGCAATATTCCGCGAGAACGGACATCCGGGCGACCGCACGTGCTGTCACGACGTCGAACCGTTCGCGGAATTGTTTATTTTTGCCGAACTCTTCGGCGCGTCCATGATGGAACGCGACATCTTCGAGTCCGAGTTCCGTCGCCAAATGATTGAGGAAGCCGATTCGTTTGTTCAGTGAATCGACGATCGTCACTTGGAGATGTGGGAACATGATCTTGATCGGCAGACTCGGGAAACCAGCGCCCGCTCCGACATCACAAACCGTCGTGACTGTCGTGAAATCGAAATAGAACGCTGCTGTGATCGAATCATAGAAGTGCTTGAGGTAGACATCTTCTTCGTCCGTGATCGCTGTCAGGTTCATCTTTTCATTCCACTCGACGAGCAGTTCATAATACCGTTTGAATTGATGCAACTGATGTTCTGAGACCTCAAGTCCCTGTGCTGCCAATGCTGTTACGAATTGCTGTTGGTTCATCTCGTTCACTCCGCAGTCAATGCGTATTGGCCTTGTTCGATATAGACAAGCAAAATCGAGATATCAGACGGGTTTACCCCTGAGATCCGGGATGCTTGTCCGATCGAGAGCGGACGCACTTGGTTTAGTTTTTGTTTCGCTTCAATCGCTAATCCACTGATCGCATCGTAATCGAGACGATCCGGAATCCGTTTTTGCTCCATCCGCATCATTTTTTCGACTTGATCAAGTTGCTTATCGATGTAGCCGGCATATTTGACTTGGATTTCGACTTGTTCTGCTGCTTCTGCAGACAGTGGTGTTTCTGGTGGTGTCATCTGCGCAATCATCGCATACGTGATTTCCGGGCGTTTCAGCAACGTGATCGCATGCAGAGCTTCCTTGAGTGGTGATGCACCAATTGCTTCTAGCTGTGCATTCACGTCCGCTGTCGCTTTGATGACGACCTTCTCAAGACGTTTCATCTCAAGACGGATTTGTTCTTGTTTATCGAGCAACTTCGCTTGGCGCTCTTCCGAAATCAATCCGAGTTCATGTCCGATTTCCGATAGACGAAGGTCCGCATTATCATGACGGAGCAACAACCGATACTCGGCACGTGACGTCAAGAGGCGGTACGGTTCGTTCGTACCTTTCGTAACGAGATCATCGATCATGACACCGATATAGCCTTGTGAACGTGACAAGATAAGTGGTTCTTTTCCTTGGACTTGTAGTCCGGCATTGATCCCTGCCATGATCCCTTGTCCTGCCGCTTCCTCATAACCACTTGTTCCGTTGATTTGACCCGCTGTGAATAAACCAGGAACACGTTTTGTCTCGAGCGTTGGCCATAGTTGTGTCGGAACAACGGCATCGTACTCAATCGCATAACCAGGACGCATCATTTCTGAATTCTCAAGCCCAGGAATCGAACGGAGAATATCGTGTTGAACGTCTTCCGGTAAACTTGTCGATAATCCTTGCACGTAGACTTCTTCCGTATCGCGACCTTCTGGCTCAAGGAAGATTTGGTGACGCGGTTTATCGTTGAACCGGACGACCTTATCTTCGATCGATGGGCAATAACGTGGACCTGTTCCTTTGATCATCCCAGAGAACATTGGTGAGCGGTGCAGGTTCGCATCGATCAACTGATGCGTATACTCCGTCGTATACGTCAACCAGCATGGGATCTGTTCCGTGATCATCTGAGTCGTTTCATGACTAAATGGAAGTGCTACTTCGTCACCTGGTTGAATCTCCGTCTTCGAGTAATCGATCGTTTTCCCGTCGATTCGCGGTGGTGTACCTGTCTTGAAACGTGCGAGCTCAAATCCGAGTTCTTCAAGATGTTTCGATAGATTGATCGATGGCATCTGATTGTTCGGACCACTCTCGTACGACAATTCACCGATGATGATTTTTCCGCGCATGAACGTTCCTGTCGTGATGATGACCGCTTTCGCCCGGTACTCCGCCCCTGTATTCGTGACGACACCGACGCAACGTCCTTCGTCGTTAATCAATAACCGTTCGACGAGCGCTTGACGTAAGAGCAGATTCGGCTCATCCTCGAGCGCTTTTTTCATTCGGTTTTGGTATTCGAATTTATCCGCCTGTGCCCGTAGTGCTCGCACGGCAGGACCTTTTGATGTGTTTAACATTTTCATTTGAATATACGTTGCATCGATCGCGCGTGCCATTTCGCCACCGAGCGCATCGATTTCCCGAACGACGATCCCTTTTGCAGGACCACCGATCGACGGGTTGCAATACATGAATCCGACCATATCGGGATTCATTGTCAACATGACCGTTTTCGAGCCCATTCGTGCCGCAGCAAGAGAGGCTTCGATGCCGGCATGTCCGGCTCCGACGACGATGACGTCGAATTCACCTGCTTGATAAGCCATAGTACTGGTTCCTCCTTCTTATTCCACACGCAGTCGTCTCGAATTATTTCCCGAGACAGAACTGCGAAAACAACTGATCCAATAAACTATCCTGTGCTGTATCACCATTGATTTCGCCAAGCGTATCCCACGCTCGTCGTAAATCGATCTGTACCATGTCGATCGGCATCGCTGCTTCTGCTGCACCGAGAGCATCTTCAATCATTTGACTCGCTCGTTTGATGAGCTGGATGTGACGCGCATTTGAGACGTACGTCATATCCTGACTTTCGACACCCTGTTCAAAGAACAGACTCGCAATCGCTGCTTCGAGATCGTTGACGCCTGCTTCTTCGAGCAAGGATGTCGTGACGATTGGTCGACCATCAGCAAGCTCCGTGACACGCGCTAAGTCAATCTGTTGCGCCAAGTCACTCTTGTTGACGATGATGATTGCGTTCATCCCTTTGATTGCTTCAAACAGCAAGACGTCCTCATCCGTCAGAACATCATTCCCGTTTAGGACGAGTAAGATTAAATCGGCCGTCTTCAAAGCCTGACGCGACTTTTCAACACCCATCCGTTCGACGATATCTTCCGTCTCGCGAATCCCTGCCGTATCAATCAACTTCAACGGTACACCGCGAACATTGACGTATTCCTCGATCGTATCGCGCGTCGTTCCCGCGATATCCGTGACGATGGCCTTTGCTTCTTGCACCAATGTGTTGAGCAAAGACGACTTTCCGACGTTTGGTCGACCGATGATCGCTGTGGATAACCCTTCACGAAGGATTTTTCCTTGGCGTGCCGTTGTTAATAACTCTGCTAAAATCGCGCGGACAGCACCAGCATCACGTTCGACGATCTGTTGCGTCATCTCTTCTGCATCGTACTCTGGGTAGTCGATGTTAACTTCGATTGCAGCAATCGTCTGCAACAATTGTTGACGTAAGTCTTGGACGAGTTTCGAGAGACGCCCTTCAATCTGACTGACGGCGACATGCATCGCTCGGTCCGTCTTCGCCCGGATCAAATCCATGACGGCTTCCGCCTGTGACAAATCGATGCGTCCGTTCAAGAACGCGCGTTTCGTAAATTCACCAGGTTCCGCCAACCGGACTTCCGGTTGGGCGAGGATGAGTTCGAGGACACGATTGACCGCGACGACTCCTCCATGACAATTCAATTCGATGACATCTTCACGTGTAAACGTCTTTGGTGCGCGCATGACACTCACCATCACTTCATCGACGACACGGTCCGCCTCATGGTCGACCAATTTCCCGTAATGAATCGTATGGGTTGGTACTTCCGTCAAGCGGTTGCTCCCTTTGTAAACACGGTCGGCTACAGCGACTGCATCAGGACCTGATAAGCGCACGATCGCAATCGCCCCTTCTCCCATCGGCGTCGAAATCGCGGCAATCGTATCAAATTCCATCATCCGTTCTTCCACCTCGTTTTTCTTCCGTCTTTTTATGAGTATTTAATCCTTAATCGTTGCAATGGGTATAACGAAACAACTATACACGAAATGACGCAAAAGAAAAAGAGCGACACTCTGTCAAAACAAAGCGTCGCTCTTCACGTATTAGCGTTTCTTTTTCGATTTTTTAGGAGCCGGTGCTGCTTGTGCCGCTTCTTTTTCACGTTTAGCAGCCATTGTCGCTTCCGTCTGCAACTTAATCTTTTCACGCATTGGCTTCATGATGACGATCGTGACGATGATCGAGAAGATGTAACCGACGACCCAGTAAAGCGAAAGGGCTGATGGGAGTGTAACACCCATGATGAAGATCATGATTGGGAAGACGTAAAGCATGATTTTCATTTGTGGGTTGTCTTCTTGACCTGCCATCGAGATCTTTTGTTGCAGATATGTTAGTACCGCAGACATGATCGGCAAGATAAAGAATGGATCCGGTTTCCCAAGGTCGAACCAGAGGAACGTGTGTTGGAAAATAGCTGGTGTATAAATGATGGCATTGTAGAACGCGATCAAAATCGGCATTTGGATCAAGATCGGTAAACAGCCTGCAAGTGGATTGACGTTGTGCTCTTGATAGAGCTTCATCATTTCCTGTTGCAATTTCTGTTGTGTCTCTTGGTCTTTTGAGCTGTATTTCTCACGAAGCTTCATCATTTCTGGTTGAATGACTTGCATTCCACCCATACTCTTCGTTTGTTTAATCATCAATGGAAGGATGACAAGACGAACGAGAAGTGTCGTAATGATGATTCCGATACCGTAATCACCGCTAAAGAACTGTGAAATCTCACGAATCAACCACGCCATCGGCCAAACGAAGTAATGTTTCCAAAAACCTTCTGTGTCTGCTGTGATCGGTTCACCAGTACCATACGAACTAGGTGTACAGCCGGATAATACGATCGCGAGCACGGACATGAGTCCGAGAGTTAACCAAATCTTAGTTCTCTTGTTCATAATTCCTCCTAGAAATTGTTTACGCTTTGTCGAACGCCATCTTCTTCTATAGTAAGGCAAGGAAAGGGAGCGCCGTACAAATCAACAGGATGCATTGCTACGATTCATTTTTTTGATCGCATCCAGACACCGGAACGTTTGAGCACGTGACGGAGACTGTCAGCCACTTCTTGCGCGGTCATCTTCGCGGCCGGATTGCGCGCGATGATCACCAAATCATAATTCGGGGCAATCGAGGCTTCATGCTGCTGGCATGCTTCCCGAAGATACCGTTTTACCTGATTCCGGACGACGGCATTCCCGATTTTCTTACTGACGGATAAACCAACCCGAAAGTGAGTCTGTTGCTCCTTTTTCAAGGCATACACGACAAATTGCCGATTTGCGACAGAGGCTCCTTTAGTAAACACCGCTTGGAACTCCTTGTCTTTCTTGACGCGGTATTCCTTCTTCACCTTATTCACACTCCATCCTGACACTACGAAAATTCGTCGTCTCTCATCATATCATAGAATAAACATGCGACGCGATAGGGCGCATGTGACAAAAGCACGAACACACGAAAAAACATAAAAAAAAATCACCTCGGATCATGCCCGAAGTGATGGATGCATCAATGCATTAGACAGTCAAGGCTTTGCGGCCCTTAAGACGGCGAGCAGCCAAGATACGGCGGCCACTCTTCGTAGCCATACGCGCACGGAATCCGTGAACTTTTTTACGCTTACGGTTGTTTGGGTTGAAAGTTGGTTTCATTCGTCTGCACCTCCTTTAAAAGATTTTATAACCAATTGTTATTTTCTACTTTAAGGCAGTCTTGTACATTATATAAACTGATTGTGGCATTGTCAATGAAAGTTCAGAAGATTTCTTGTCCTGCTTAAGGGATTTCTGGTTCGAAAACAGACGATAGGATTCGACTGCGCAAACTCTATTACGCGATAGAATACATATCGATCATGGAGGGGATGTTTGTAGACTTATCCACCTATCCACAGACTTATCCACATTATCCACACTTTCCGTGGATAACTCTTCACTTTGTCTACAATAGTATTTTTTAAAATCGACGTCAATCCTCGATTTTGGATTTCCTTTTTCCACTTCCTTATGTATTTTGTGAATAACTCTTTTTCAACGCTTCCTCTTTTAAAAAGTTATCCACCTCTTATCCACAATTTATCCACACTATCCACAGCTTGTGGGTAACTACCTGTGGACGGTTTAATTTACTTGTGGATAAATCATTCCAACCATTGCCAGGGCTCATTTCTTTTGATACACTAATTGTGCATAACATGATCCTGATTGTTCAGGACAAAACAAGTTATACACACCCTGTGGATAACTTTATACACAGATTCAACTGCCTGTGGATAACGTTATCCACAGTTTTTACGTTATGGGGATAAGTCGAGTTTCTTCATTAACTTTGTCTGTGTATAAGCCTGTGTACAAAAATTTTCTATCTTGATAAAAAAAGGGGGGTATTTATGAAAAACGCTGCCGAACTTTGGCATAATGTCTTATCTGTGATCGAGGAAGAGGAACGAACACCGAAAGCTAGTTATGATATGTGGTTGAAATCCACAGAAGGCGTCACGCTAAATGGAACGACACTACTCGTTTCAGCACCAGCTGCATTTACGGTGACATGGCTCGAGCGCCAGTACTTATCTTTACTCGAAGACACAGTTGAGGAAGTAACAGGAAGCCGACTCGATATTCAGTTCATTGAAGAGGGACAAGCGAAGAAAATGCTCGATCGACAAGAAGAGGAACGTGTTGAGGCAACACCGACTCCAAAATCGCGTCCATCGAACATGCGGAGACCAACAGAGGAACTGACGATGAGTGAACTCGGACAATTGAATGAGAAGTATACGTTCGATACATTCGTCATCGGATCGGGGAACCGTTTTGCGCATGCCGCTTCACTCGCTGTTGCGGAAGCGCCTGCTAAAGCATACAATCCGCTTTTCATCTATGGTGGCGTTGGTCTTGGCAAAACCCATCTGATGCATGCCATCGGACAGTACGTTCAAGATCAAAATCTCGGGACACGGATTGCCTATGTCTCTTCTGAACGCTTTACGAATGACTTCATTAACTCCATCCGCGATAATAAAACGGTTGAGTTTAGAAATAAATACCGTAACATCGATGTCCTCTTAATTGATGACATCCAGTTCCTTGCGGGCAAAGAACAGACGCAAGAAGAGTTTTTCCACACATTCAATGCCCTGCATAACGACCAAAAACAAATCATCATCTCAAGTGACCGACCACCAAAAGAGATTCCAACGCTTGAAGATCGGCTTCGTTCTCGTTTCGAATGGGGATTAATCACCGACATCACGCCACCGGATCTCGAGACACGGATTGCGATCTTACGGAAAAAGGCGAATGCGGAGCAACTTGATGTCTCAAACGAAGTCATGCTCTACATCGCAAGTCAAATTGATACGAATATTCGGGAGCTCGAAGGAGCGTTAACCCGCGTTATCGCTTATGCGAATCTCGTCGGACGACCAATCGATCCAAATGTCGCTGCGGAAGCCTTGCATAACATCATGCCGGTCGCTGAACCGCGTAAAGTCACGATTCGTGACATCCAGGAGTCGGTCAGTAAGCACTTCAATTTGCCATTTGATGATCTGAAGGCGAAGAAACGGACGAAATCGATTGCCTTCCCACGTCAAATCGCGATGTATCTCTCACGTGAGATGACAGAGAGTTCGTTACCGAAAATCGGAGAAGAATTCGGGGGACGCGACCATACGACCGTCATCCATGCCCATGAAAAGATCAGTATGTTGATCAAATCGGACGGGGAAACGGGAAAAGTCATCGAACAAATCAAACATGAATTGAAGCATTCATAAAACTGTGGATAAACATGTGGATAAAGTAGGGTAGTTATCCACAACTTATCCACACCGTTTTTGGCTTTATATCAAGTTATCCACCGACTTATCCACACTATCCACAGCCCCTAAGACTATTATTAAAAATAATATATTATTATGTTATGATGGGCGCATGCCCATTATTTTCGAGAGGAGTCTAACGACGATATGCATATCACCATTCAACGCGAAGCTTTAATTCAAGCAGTACAAGATGTAGCCAAAGCGGTCTCATCCCGCACGACGATTCCGATTCTGACAGGGATCAAACTCGAAGCTCATGGAGATGGCATGACGCTGACAGGAAGCGATACAGAAATCTCGATTGAACGGACGATCTATGCAGAAGAGAATGGAACATCTTATGTCACGGTTCACCGTGCTGGTAGTGTCGTCTTGAATGCCCGCTTCTTCGGCGATATCGTCAAAAAGATGCCAAAAGACGAAGTCACACTTGAAGTCTCACCGAACTTCATGACACGGATCCAGTCAGGAACAGCGGAATTCCATTTGAACGGTCTTGATCCAGATGAGTTCCCACGCCTTCCGCAAGTCGATGGGGGACAACGTTTCCGTTTACCGGCTGATCTCTTACGTTCGATGATTCGCCAAACAAGCTTTGCTGTCGCCGTTCAAGAAACACGTCCTGTTCTGACAGGTGTGAACTTCTCAGCCGACAAAGGTATCTTGACGTGTGTCTCAACGGATAGTCACCGTCTAGCCCTTCGTCGTGCACAGTTCGAGACAGATACAGATATCTCGTTCCAGAACGTCATCGTTCCAGGGAAGAGCTTAAATGAATTATCGAAGTTGCTTGGGGATGGTCATGTGGATATCACGATCACAAACCAACAAATCTTATTCAAGATGAAGCACGTCCTCTTCTTCTCGCGTCTACTCGACGGAAACTATCCGGATACATCACGTTTGATTCCGGAAGAGTACCGGACAGCTGTCCGCATGAACGCGAAAGAATTGCTCCAAGCGATCGATCGCGCGTCACTGCTTGCACGTGAGGACCGTAATAACGTCATCAAGTTCGCAGCTGAAGGAACGACAGCGGTCGAGATCTCTTCACATTCACCAGAAGTCGGGAAAGTCTCGGAGCAAGTCAGCATTCTTTCGCTTGAAGGAGAAGAGCTGAAAATCTCGTTCAACTCGAAGTACATGATGGACGCCTTGAAGGCACTTGACGCGACAGATATCGAAATCCAGTTCACGGGTTCGATTCGTCCATTTATCTTGCACCCAGTCGATCAAGATAACGTCCTGCAACTGATTCTTCCAGTCCGGACGGCGTAAGCATAAACACAAAATACGTGATAAGACGGGTTCGATCGTTTCGACATCGGACCCGTCTTTTTCGTATACCGTATATACGTTCGGGGATTTTGCTAAATCGCTCAATGTTTAGTACAATAAAGAGTACGTCATTTATAATATGTAGGTAGGAGGAGTCAATCCATGCAAGAAATCAGAATTACAACGGAATACGTTACATTAGGGCAGTTCCTGAAGCTATCGGATATCATCTCAAGCGGAGGACAAGCCAAACCGTTTTTAGCAGAGGTACCGATTCTAGTCAACGGCGAGGTCGATCAGCGACGTGGTCGTAAATTACGGGATGGAGACATCATTGATGTAGAAGACTACGGTCAGTTCATCATCAAGAACGAGGGCAACTAACGTGCGGCTGGATTCAGTCCGACTCAGTCATTATCGCAACTATGACGCACTCGAACTGTCATTCTCCGAAAAAACGAATGTCCTGATTGGTGAAAATGCACAAGGGAAGACGAACTTACTGGAAGCGATCTATGTTCTTGCTCTCGCGAAGTCGCACCGGACGACGCATGACAAGGAACTGATCGGTTGGGACCAAGAAACAGCGCGCGTCGAAGGACGTGTCGTCAAGCGGACCGGCCCCCATGTCCAAGAGATCGTCATCTCGGGTCGCGGGAAAAAAGCAAAGCTGAATCATCTAGAGCAACGACGCTTGAGTGATTATGTCGGGGCACTGAACATCGTTTTATTCGCCCCGGAAGATTTGCATATCGTCAAAGGCAGTCCACAAGTCCGCCGGCGATTTCTCGATATGGAGATCGGTCAAGTCAGTCCGGTCTATCTGCATGAATTGAGCCAGTACCTGAAAGTGTTGAAGCAGCGGAACGCATTGCTGAAACAACTGTCCATGAAGGGAGGAGACGAGACCTTCCTTGATATCTTGACGGAGCAAATGATTACGCTAGCCGTTAAAATCGTTCAGCGCCGGCATCATTTCATGGCCCAGCTCGAAAAATGGGCACGACCGATTCATGACGGAATCAGTCGTGGACAGGAAGAACTCGCGCTCATCTATCGTTCGGACACATTCGGCGACGAATTACTCGATGTCGAAGGAATGACTGCGTCCTACACGCGGAAGTTTGGTAAAATAAAAGAAAATGAAATCCGAAGAGGAGTTACGTTGTTTGGACCACATCGCGATGACTTCGAGATGGAAGTCAATGGACGAAACGTCCAAACGTATGGTTCACAAGGACAACAACGGACAGCAGCCCTCTCGTTAAAGCTTGCGGAGATCGAATTGATTCATGAGGAAGTAGGGGAATATCCACTTCTTCTGCTCGACGATGTCTTATCCGAACTTGATGATCATCGTCAAACACATTTGCTCGATACGATGCAACAAAAGGTCCAGACGATCCTGACGACGACAAGCGTCGACGGGATTGCGCATGAAACGATCAACCAAGCGAAGTTGTTCCACGTGAAACAAGGGACGGTCGATTTGGAAGAGACATCATATAAAGAAACAGTAGGTGAGAAAACCGATGAGTAATCATGAAGATATGGAATTGGAACAAGGGTACGGTGCCGATCAGATTCAAGTACTTGAAGGATTAGAAGCAGTTCGTAAACGTCCAGGGATGTATATCGGCTCGACGGCATCAAAGGGTCTCCATCACCTCGTATGGGAGATCGTCGATAACTCGATTGATGAGGCGCTCGCAGGATACTGTGACACGATCAAGGTGACGATCGAACCAGGGAACTCGATCTTAGTCGAGGATAATGGACGCGGTATTCCAGTCGACATTCAAGAGAAGATGGGTCGTCCTGCCGTTGAGGTCATCCTGACAGTCCTCCACGCCGGTGGTAAGTTCGGCGGCGGCGGATATAAAGTATCGGGTGGACTACACGGTGTTGGGGCTTCGGTCGTTAACGCCCTGTCGACGAAACTTGAAGTATTCGTCAAACGGAACGAGAAGCTGTATTACCAAGCGTACCATCGCGGTGTACCAGCGCAAGATCTAGAAGTAATCGGAACATCAGAAGAGACAGGAACGACGATTCGTTTCTTCCCAGACGGTGAGATTTTCCAAGAGACGCTCGAGTACGACTATGATTTGTTAGCAACACGCCTGCGGGAACTTGCTTTCTTGAACAAAGGCTTGAAGATCATCATCACGGACGATCGTGCGGATGAGCCGATGACACGTAGCTTCCACTACGAAGGTGGGATCAAATCCTACGTCGAACACTTGAATCGTTCAAAAGAAGTCGTTCATGCGGAACCCGTCTATGTACACGGAACAAAAGACGGCATCGAAGTTGAAGTCGCGCTTCAATACAACGATGGATTTGCGTCAAACATCTACTCGTTCACGAACAACATCCCGACGCATGAAGGTGGTACGCACGAGACCGGCTTCAAGACGGCTTTGACACGGGTCATCAATGACTACGCGAAGAAGTTCGGTTTGATGAAGGATGCAGACGGTACGTTATCCGGTGAGGACGTACGTGAAGGAATGACAGCGATTGTTTCCGTCAAACACCCGAACCCACAGTTCGAAGGTCAGACGAAAACGAAACTCGGGAACTCCGACGCGCGTACGGTTACGGATTCACTCTTCTCTGGTGCATTTGAGCAGTTCATGCTCGAAAACCCGACGAATGCACGCGCAATCGTCGAAAAAGGGATGATGGCGTCACGCGCCCGGATGGCAGCGAAACGCGCCCGTGAACTGACACGCCGTAAAGGTGTTCTCGAAGTGAGCTCGCTTCCAGGTAAACTGGCCGACTGTTCGTCACGTGATGCCTCGATTTCCGAATTGTACATCGTTGAGGGTGATTCGGCGGGTGGTTCTGCGAAATCTGGACGTGATCGTCATTTCCAAGCCATCTTACCGATTCGCGGTAAAATCTTGAACGTGGAGAAAGCACGTCTCGATAAGATTCTCGGAAGCAATGAGATTCGGACGATCATCACAGCACTCGGAACAAGTATTGGTTCTGAGTTCAATATTGAAAAAGCACGCTATCACAAAGTCATCATCATGACCGATGCCGATGTCGATGGTGCCCACATCCGGACACTCTTGTTGACGTTCTTCTACCGTTACATGCGTCCGCTTGTCGAGCATGGGTATGTCTATATCGCTCAGCCACCGCTATACGGGATCAAACAAGGGAAGAACATCACGTACGTGCATAACGAACGTGAATTGACAGAGGCGCTTGCAGCGCTTCCTGAAAACGCACGGTACGACATTCAGCGCTACAAAGGTCTTGGGGAGATGGATCCAGAGCAACTTTGGGAAACGACGATGGATCCAAGTGGTCGTCAAATGTTACGTGTCGAGCTTCAAGATGCGATCGAAGCGGATGAAGTCTTCGATATCTTGATGGGAGATCAAGTCGAACCACGACGCGACTTCATTCAATCACACGCACATTACGTCAAGAACCTGGATATTTAACGCTGAACAGAGAGGGTGGCCAGAAGCATGTCCGAACAAAATCACGGAATCATCAAGGATATTAATATCAGTCAAGAGATGCGTACGTCCTTCATGGACTACGCGATGAGCGTCATCGTCGCACGTGCTCTTCCGGACGTACGGGACGGCTTAAAACCCGGACACCGCCGGATTCTCTATGCGATGAACGACCTCGGTATTCGTGCCGATAAACCACATAAAAAGTCTGCCCGTATCGTCGGGGAAGTCATCGGTAAGTATCACCCGCACGGGGATTCTGCCGTCTATGACACGATGGTCCGCATGGCGCAAGACTTCAGCTACCGTTACGAACTCGTCGATGGACACGGAAACTTCGGGTCTGTCGATGGAGACTCGGCGGCAGCGATGCGATATACGGAAGCTCGTATGTCAAAAATCGCGATGGAGATCGTTCGCGATATCAACAAAAACACAGTCGATTTCAAAGATAACTACGATGGTTCGGAACGCGAACCGGAAGTCTTACCGTCACGCTTCCCGAACTTACTCGTCAACGGTTCGAGCGGGATCGCGGTCGGGATGGCAACCAACATTCCACCACATCAGCTTGGCGAAGTCATCGACGGCGTCTTAGCATTATCTCACGATCCAGAAATCACGATCCAAGAACTGATGCAGCACATTCCGGGACCTGATTTCCCGACAGCTGGTGAAATTCTTGGTCGTAGCGGGATTCGTCGCGCTTATGAGACAGGACGTGGCTCAATCATCGTCCGTGCGAAAGCAGAAATCGAACAGACGAAAAAAGACCGGGAACGGATCATCGTGACGGAGCTTCCTTATCAGGTCAACAAAGCCCGCCTCGTTGAAAAGATTGCCGATCTCGTTCGCGAGAAAAAGATCGAAGGCATCACCGATTTACGAGATGAATCAGATCGCCGCGGTATGCGCATCGTCATGGAAGTCCGTCGTGACGCCAATGCGAGCGTCATCTTAAATAACTTGTATAAACAGACGTCGATGCAAACGACGTTTGGTGTCAATATGCTAGCGATCGTCGGCGGACGTCCGAAAACATTGACGCTCAAGGAAATGCTTTATCATTACCTCGAGCATCAAAAAGAAATCGTGCGTCGTCGGACACAGTTCGATCTCGAAAAAGCAGAAGCACGTGAACACTTACTCGCTGGTCTACGGATTGCACTCGATCATTTGGATGAAGTCATTCAAATCATCCGCGGGAACCGGACAGCGGACGCAGCACGTGAACAGTTGATGGAGCGTTTTGCGTTATCCGAGAAACAATCACAAGCGATTCTTGATATGCGCTTGCAACGCCTGACAGGTCTTGAGCGGGAGAAAATTGAAGCAGAGTATGACGAAATCATGCAATTGATCGCGGAACTGAACCGCATCCTTGCGAGTGAGGAAGTCTTGCTTGATTTGATCCGAACAGAACTTGAGGAGTTGAAAGAACGTTTCAACGACGAACGTCGGACGGAAATCCGCATGGACCACATCGAATTCGAAGACGAAGATTTGATTCCGGAACAGGATATCATCATCACGTTGACAAGCAGTGGCTACATCAAACGGATGACGACGGATTCGTACCGGACACAACGCCGCGGCGGACGTGGGGTTCAAGGAATCGGAACGAACGACGAGGATTACGTCACGCGTCTCTTGTCTTGTTCGACGCACGATACGATCCTATTCTTTACGAATCGCGGGAAAGTCTACCGGATTCGTGGATATGAAGTACCAGAGATGAGCCGGACATCAAAAGGTGTGCCGATCATCAACCTCATCCAAATCGAACGCGACGAAAAGGTCGAGACGATGATTCCAGTCAACTTCAAACGTTATCTCGAGGAGCAACAAGCAACTGAAGCACCTGTCGAGGTGATTGAAGGAGAGATTGAAGAGACGGAAGAAACGCTCGAAACGGAAGAAGTCGTTCAAGATGAGCAAAAATCATTGATCTTCATGACACGTAAAGGACGCGTCAAACGTTCACCGTTGTCTGCGTACGCACGGATCAACAAAAACGGTTTGATCGCGATTCGATTGTTTGAAGACGATGAGTTGACATCGGTTCGTCTCGCATCGACGGACGATGAAGTCTTTGCTGTTTCAACAAGCGGGAAAGCGATTCGTTTCCCAATCACGAATGTCCGCTCGATGGGACGTGGTGCTCGTGGGGTCAAAGCGATGACGTTACGCCCAGACGATTTTGTCGTCGGGATGGAACTTGCACGTGATGCACAAGATGTTCTTGTCATTACGGAAAAAGGATTCGGTAAACGAACACCGATGACCGAGTTCCGTAGCCAGTCTCGTGGTGGTAAAGGATTGATCGCGAGTAAGGTGACGGATCGCGTCGGTCAAATCGTTGCCATGCGAATCGTTGATGTCGACGATGACATCATGATCATGACAGAGAGCGGGATCGTCATTCGGACAGACTCGCAATACATTTCACGTGTCGGCCGGAATACCCAAGGGGTGAAGGTCATTCGAATTGAAGAAGGTGACCGTGTTGCAACGGTTGCGAAACTGAAACGCGAAGAGACTGATGAAATGGAAGAAGACACTGATATCGTGTCTGAAGAGAATGTAGTCGAATCGGATGCTTTAGAAGAAGCGGAAGAATAAGCAAGACGTCAGCAAGAAAGCAGCAGAGTGATATACTACTCTGCTGCTTTTATCTACATATATAGAAAAAAGAGAAAGGAACGAAGCGATATGCGAGTGGCAAGTGACCAATTACGCATCGGGGATCGTTTGACTGAATCCATCTATTTACATACGGATCATCCGATCGTAGAAGCAGGGAAAAAAATAGGAAGCGATGAGTTACGACGAATCCAGCGTTTTTTAATTAAGGAAGTCGTCATTGAAGATCGACCTGATTTCAGTAAAGATGAACAAGTGCAGACTGAAACAGTTGAAGCCCATGTGGAACATCCATTTGAAGAATTTATTCGCTTTTACAATAAAGTCTTCACGTCATGGGAACAAGGAATGAAGCCGAATGTATACGAAGCATTGAGTTGGGTCAAACAGTCCGTTCCAGAACGGATTACGAGACAAGATGTCTTACCATTCTTCCTAGAGCGGGGAACGGAAGCTTATACAGTGCGACATGCCATTTATCGAGGGGCGATTGCGCAAATGCTGGCGGAAGCAGTCGGAAAAGAACGGAAAATGATTCATGAGTTGTGGACCGCATCCTATTTTGCAGACTATGGACTAGCGCGAATCATGGAATGGCGTCACACGAAACGATATGAAGCGATGCAACAAGAAATTTTTCAACGTCACCCGGCTATGGCGTATCAAGCCTTGCAAAAGGAGACGATCATCTCTGATACAGTAAATCGTTTAATTGTTCAACATCATGAACGGTTAGACGGAACAGGTTACCCTTTAAAGGTAAAAGGAGATAAGATCGCAGATCACACACGATTGTTCATCGTAGCGGACGTCTTTGCTGCAATGACGAGTTGGCGTCCGTATCGGGAAGCTTATACGCCGTTTGATGCCTATCGTCATTTGAAAGCAAGACCGATGCAATATTGCTCAAAGTATGTATTGTTGCTCGGACAATTACTTCTACCAATAGAGGTTGGTGATCGCGTGCTGATGAGTAACGGAAAGATTGCAACCATCACGCGAAAGAATCCAGTCTTTGATCGGCCTGTCATTTCCTATGAAGAACAAGGACGGATGACAATCATTGATTTAATGGAAGAACGACAACATAGTATTATTCAGTTGATGGATTAATAGGGAATAAACAGCCTCTTGAGCCGGAATCGCAAGGTTCAAGAGGCTTGTTCATGATTTTAAAAACAATTTTAAAATAAGTGTTGCACAATAATAAAACGCATGATATATTATTACATGTCCTTAACAACGACAAGCGCTTGAAACAAACGAGAAAAACAATTTCAAAAAAATTGTTGACTTCTTGTTTCAGA
>NZ_DGYQ01000028.1:0-71613 GCF_002396765.1 Exiguobacterium sp. UBA5002 | reverse complement strand
AAGCGGGTCTTGTTCGTCTCTAACAGCGCATAAATGCGCCTGATCCTGTAAGAGTGGTGTGTGACGCGTCATTCTTTTTGTTACGAGATAAGGGTGGCAGATCATCATTCTGCCACCCTTATCTTTGTAGAGACTGTCCTTTGAGTCAGGTCCTTTTTATTAATGCGACGGCGTCGCCGCAAGACGTGCTGCCATCAACTGTTGAATTGTTTCTCGATCGTTCTGGTGCAGTAAATCGACGATTTTACTGCCGACGATGACCCCCGAGACTGGGCGGCTCAATTGTTTGACGTGTTCCGGTGTACTGATCCCGAACCCGGCAAGTACAGGTACTGGACTGTTTGCTGCGACGTTCGCTAAGTGGTCTTCAAGCGCCGTATCAAACGTCGTCTGTCCACCTGTCGTTCCGTTGACCGTGACCGCATAGAGGAATCCTTCACTTTTATCGGCAATCTTTTGAATCCGCTCCATCGGACTCGTCAAGGAGACGAGCTGGACGAGCGCGATGTCCGATTTGTCCTCTTGCTCGAAGAACTGTTCGCTCTGCTCAAGCGGCAAATCAGGAATAATCAGTCCGTCGACCCCGACTTCGCGACATGTCGCTAGAAACACCGTTAATCCGTAGCGGAAAATCGGATTTAAGTACGTCATCAAGACGACAGGAACATCGACGGTCTGACGAGCAACGCGAACTGCCTCGAGGACATCCTTCAGTCCGACGTTCGCTTCTAGTGCGCGAAGTCCCGCTTCTTGAATGACTGGACCGTCAGCGACAGGATCCGAAAACGGAACACCGACTTCAATCGCTGTCGCTCCGGATTCAGCGAGAAACGACAGGATTTCCGGGAGTTGATCAATCCCTCCGTCTCCCCCCATGACGTACGGAATGAAGGCTTTCTCCCCTTTGCTCGTAACGGTACGAATGGCTGTTTCTAATCGCATCACGCTTCCCCCTTTAGTGCGTTTCTGACAGTGACGACGTCTTTATCGCCCCGTCCTGATAAGCAGATGACGAGAATCTCTTCCTTGTCCATCTCTGCCGCGAGTTGAGTCGCGTAGGCAATCGCGTGTGCCGACTCAAGTGCCGGGATGATTCCCTCCTTGCGGCTCAACAACTGGAGTGCTTCCAGTGCTTGTTCATCGGTCACCGCTTCATATTGGACACGACCGATATCTTTTAGCAAGCTATGCTCCGGTCCGACACCCGGGTAATCGAGTCCAGCTGAGATCGAATGCGCTTCTTGTACTTGACCGTGTGCATCCTGTAAGAGATACATCATCGAGCCGTGCAAGACACCGACCTCTCCTTTTGTCATCGTCGCTGCGTGTTTCTCTGTGTCGATTCCGCTGCCCGCTGCTTCAATGCCATACAATTTTACATCTGTATCATCGATGAACGGGTGGAACATCCCGATCGCATTACTACCGCCGCCGACACAAGCGACGATCGCCTCTGGTAGACGCCCCTCTTTTTCGATGATTTGGCGTCGTGTCTCTTTTCCGATGACTGCTTGGAAATCACGGACGAGTTGCGGGAATGGGTGTGGTCCGAGAACAGAACCCATCAAGTAATGCGTGTCTTCGACATGTTTGACCCAGTAGCGGAGTGCTTCATTGACGGCATCTTTGAGTGTCCGACTGCCTTGTGTGACTGGGATGACGGTTGCTCCAAGTAACTCCATCCGGAAGACGTTCAATTCTTGACGACGGACGTCCTCTTCTCCCATGAAGATGACACATTCGAGATCGAGTAAGGCACAGACCGTCGCTGTCGCGACACCGTGTTGTCCTGCCCCTGTCTCAGCAACGATTTTTCGTTTCCCCATCCGTTCAGCCAGTAACGCTTGACCGATCGTATTGTTGATTTTATGTGCACCGGTATGGTTCAAGTCTTCTCGTTTCAAATAGATCTTTGCGCCACCGATCGTTTGCGTCAAATGTTCGGCAAAATAAAGTGGTGTTTCACGTCCGACGTATTCTTTCAATAATTCGTCCATCCGCGCTTGAAACGCTGGATCTTCTATTACCGTTGCGTAAGCTTCTTCGAGTTCGATCACCGCGTGCATCAATGTTTCCGGGATGTAGCGTCCTCCGTATTTACCGTATTGTCCGAGTGTATCTGGTTGTGCGTAGCTCATACTTCTCTCTCCTTTACGGCATCTGCGAATGCCTGCATTTTGATGGGATCTTTCCGTCCATCCGTCTCGATGCCACTTGAGACATCGACGACGAACGGGTGATATCGTTTGATTGCTTCTCCGACGTTTCCTGCTGTCAAGCCACCGGCAATGAACAGTGGTCGATCGGCTTGAATGTCTCGTGACCAGTCGAATGTCTCGCCACTTCCAGCAACCGGTGCGTCAACGAGCAAATAATCCGTCTGTTGCTCTACTTGTCCGATGTCCGTCACCGGAATCGCTTGAATGACGGGAACTGGTATCTCTCCGTCCGGAATGACACCATGAATTTGGACGAGATCTAGCGCGACTTGTTCGACCGCATCGGTCACCTGCTGGTAAGTCGGGGAGACGAAGACACCGACGACTTGGACCGTTTTTGGAATGTCGCGTCTGAGACGAGCCGCCTCTTCCAGCGTGACCTGTCGTTTACTTTTAGCAAAGATAAAGCCGATGTAGTCCGCTAAGCGAACTGCCGCTTCGACATGTTCTCTTTCCCGGAGACCACAGAACTTAATCCGTGTCATACGCGAACGCCACTCACTTCTCGGATGAAGACTTGCGGATCGTCTGCCCGCATCAACGTCTCGCCGACGAGGATCCCGTCTGCACCGGCAGCGTGTAATCGCTGTGCTTCCTCGACCGTCTTGATGCCACTCTCACTGATATACCGGACGTCCGATTGTTTTTGTTCGAGTAATCCGACCGATGTCTGTAAATCAACTTCGAACTTTTTCAAGTTCCGGTTGTTGATGCCAATGATTTGCGCACCAATCGCCTCTGCTCGGCGTAACTCCTCTTCGTCATGGACTTCGACCAAGACCTCAAGTCCTTCTGCGTAAGCATACGCATACAAGTCAGCAAGCGTCTCCTGCTCGAGAGCGGCGACGATTAAGAGAATCAACCGTGCCCCATGTGCTTTTGCCCGGTCGATTTGAATCCGATCAATCATGAAATCCTTACAAAGCACCGGGATATCGACTGCTGCAGCGACTGCCGCTAAATCGTCCATCGATCCTTTGAAGTACGTCTCGTCCGTCAAGACGGAGATGACAGTCGCCCCACTCGCTTCATATTGTTTGGCCTGAGTGACGACGTCGACGTCGAGTGCGATGGCACCTTTTGATGGCGACGCTCGTTTGATTTCCGCGATGACGGATAAATCCGCTCCCGCTAGTCGTTGCTTAATCGACGGCTTCAATGCCTCCCGACTGATCCGTTCGACACCAGTTAATTTTAATTGCAGGACTTCTGCTCGTTTCGTTTCGATGATGCGATCTAAGATATTCATCCGATTGCTTCCTCCCGTGTCATTTGTCGTAATTGATTCAATCGTTCCATCGCCCGTCCTGAGTCGATGCTATCCGCTGCTAAGGCGATTCCTTCTTCGATCGTCTTCGCCCAATTTGCTGCAAAGAGGGCAATTCCGGCATTGAGTAGGACCGTGTCGCGATAAGCACCATGCTCTCCACCAAGAACACGGAGTAAAATCGCCGCATTCTCTTGTGCACTACCTCCGCGAATTGCTTCAAGCGGTGCGGTCTTCAGTCCGACTTCCTCCGGATGAAGACTGAAGCGGATCAGCTCGCCTTCGTCGAGTAAGACGAGTTGGTTCGTTCCGGCAAGGGATGCTTCATCCATTCCATTCGCACCGTGTAAGACGATTGCCCGCTTCCGTCCGAGTCGATGCAATGTCAACGCCATCGTCTCAAGCATATCCTCCCGGTAAATTCCTAATAGTTGTGTCTTGAGCGGGACCGGATTCGTCAACGGCCCGATCAAGTTAAAGATCGTTGGAATCCGCAGATCGCGTCGGACCTTCATGATTTGCTTGACGCGTGGGTGCATCCGTTGCGCAAACAAGAAGGCGATTCCGTTCGACTCGAGCTGTTCTGCTAAACGTTCCGGTGTCGCATCGAGCGAAACCCCGAGTGCTTCGAGCACATCAGCGCTGCCCGTTTTACTCGAGACACTCCGATTCCCGTGCTTCGCGACTTTTATGCCGGCACCTGCCAGAACGAAGGCGGCTGTCGTACTGATGTTGAACGATTGTGAGCCGTCGCCTCCAGTGCCGCAGTTATCCATGAAATCGCCGGTGACCGGAATGTCGAGGGCGACCTCGCGCATGATTGAAGCGAGACCGGCTAATTCTTCTGCAGTCTCTCCTTTTGCTTTCAATGCGACGAGAAAAGCGGCAATTTCGCTATCGGTAACGTCTTCCGCAAATAGTTCGCGTGCTGCCTGTTGCATCTCTTCATATCGTAAATGTTTTGCTTCTGCTAATTTCAATAACGTCTCTTTCATCGTTCGTCACTCCTTTGTCAATTCAATGAATCGTTTAATCATCTGCTGTCCTTGTGGTGTTCCGACAGATTCAGGATGGAACTGGATTCCGAACGTCGGATGCGTCCGGTGCTCGAGTGCCATGATCGTCCGGTCATCCGTTTCTGCTGTGATGACGAGCTCCGTCGGTAAGTCGTTGCGAGCGACGATCAGCGAATGATAGCGCATGACCTCTAACGTTTCCGTCATTTCGTCGAAGAGTTGTCCCGATTGTCGAATCATCGATGTCTTCCCGTGCATGATGACTGGTGCTTCGACGACGCGTCCTCCGAATGCTTCGCCGATTGCCTGATGTCCGAGACAGACACCGAGAATCGGTACTCGACCCGATAATTGACGAATGAGATCGATGCAGATGCCAGCGTCAGCCGGGCGACCGGGACCGGGTGAGAGGATGATGCCGTCTGGTTTCATCTCGCGTAGTTCTTCGATGCTGACCGCATCGTTTCGAATGACGTGAACGTCCGTATAAACGGATGCGTATTGGTATAGGTTATAGGTAAAGGAATCATAATTATCAATTAGGACGATCATTTCCAAACCTCCAGTAGTGATTTCGCTTTGTGTAACGTCTCCTGGTACTCGAGGCGTGGAATCGAGTCGTAGACGATGCCAGCTCCTGCTTGAACAGAAGCGACACCATCCTTGATCACCATCGTCCGGATCGCGAGGGCAAAATCCATATTCCCTCGAACATCGAAATAGCCGACCGCCCCGGCATATACTTCTCGTTTCACCTGTTCGTACTGGTCGATCAACTGCATCGCTCGGATTTTCGGAGCTCCCGTGACCGTCCCAGCCGGTAGACAAGAGACGAGTGCGTCTGCGCCGGTCTTTCCGTCTGCTAACGTCCCTTCAACGACAGAAACGAGGTGCATGACGTTCTTGAAGCGCTCGATTTGCATGAATCGCGTCACCTCGACGGTACCAATCTGACAAATCCGACCGAGGTCGTTGCGTCCGAGATCGACAAGCATCCGGTGCTCGGCCCGTTCCTTCTCATCGTGAAGCAACTCCTCTGCCAGTCGTTCGTCCTCTTCTTTCGTCTTCCCCCGGCGGCGTGTGCCGGCAATCGGATTCGTCGTCACTCGATTCCCTTTGACTTGGACCAAACTTTCCGGGGAGGCCCCGAGTACGATCGCTTCGCCTAAGTCGATATAGAAGAGATAAGGGCTTGGATTGTCCTTGCGGAGCTTCCGGTAAAACTGGAACGGGTCACCTGAGAACGTCGCATCGAGGCGTTGTGAGAGAACGAGTTGGAAGACGTCGCCTTGGCGAATATGTTTCTTTGCTTGTTCGACGAGTCCTTCAAACGTCTCTTGATCCATCAACGGTTCATAGACGACATCCCGGAGAGGACGCTCGATATCCGTTCGCTCCCGTGGTTGCTCAAGTTGTGCTTTTCGTTCTGCTAAACGTTGACGTAATTCATCACGATCAGTGATGCCACCGAGCGACGTCTGAATCAAATGAACACGATGTTCGAGATGATCGAACAGGATGATTTGGTCGTATACAGCGAGTAGCGCGTCCGGTAGTTGTCTCGTTCGCTCTGGAATATCACCAAGCGTTTCATATGCGCGCATCATGTCGTAACCGACATATCCGATCCCACCCGCTAAAAACGGAAGGTCTTCTTCGACGCCACCCCGGAGGATCATCTGTTGCATCAGTCGTACTGGATCACCCGTTTCCTGCGTCAATCGACCTGTCGTCAACTGTTCCCGCGTCACGGTCCGTCCCTCTGCGCGAATCATCTCCACCGGATCAACACCGATGATCGAATACCGTCCTTGATCCGTATGCGCAGAACTTTCAAGCAAACATTTCTGTGTTCCGCTCAGTTGTTGAAAAATCATGATCGGCGTCATCTCGTCGCTGTTTAGTTCAAGTTGTTCGATGATAAGTGTGTCTGTCTGAACCATCCCTGTTCGCCTCCTGGAATATAAAAAAGTCCCCCACACAGCGTATGCTGCATGGAGGACGATTATCTCGCGGTGCCACCTCTCGATTGGAACGGTTTGACCGTTCCCACTTTGTCTGATGCGTCTTAATAAGAGACATCATAGCCTACGATAACGGGGGCATCCGTCGCGACCTACTTCTTCGTTCAGCCACGCTCTCATGAGACCATTCACGAAACCTCGCCGTACGGAAGTCACACCATTCTCCCGCTCTCTGAAACGCCGATGTTGTCTCGCTACTTAACTCACTCTACGATTTGTTTGATTCGATTGTATACGAAAAGGGTCTTCTCGCCCATTCATGTAGAACATGAAGGACGGGAAGACCCGCGGTACCACCTTCGTTGACGATGCTGACACCGTCCCCTTTGAAACGAACCGGACCGTTGTCCTGATTCGTCGACCCCGATAACGGGAGGAACCCGTCAGAGCCTACTACCCATTGAAGGGATTCGGTCTGAAGCTCAGAAGGCCATTCGCTTGTTGCCCGATACTGATTCGCACCACCCATCAGCTCTCTTGAATCGTTTCACAAGTTACTTCTCTTCGTCTTTGCTATCGTGTGTTGAATTGATTCTTATATTACGATGCTTCTTCTTCCCTGTCAACTGGAAAAACTCAGTATAAGGAAAGTTGGTTCGGATCAATCGATTCGAGCGCTTGTTTGACAGTTTGTAGGAACTGTCCGGCTACGAGTCCGTCGAGCACCCGGTGGTCGATCGACATACAGAGGTTGACCATGTCGCGTGCTGCGAACATGCCGTTCACCCAAACTGGACGTTTGACGATTGATTCAACGGATAGAATCGCCGCTTGCGGGAAGTTAAGAATCGGTGCTGATTGGATCGAACCGAATGATCCCGTATTGTTAACCGTAAACGTCCCACCTTGCATCTCTGCAGATGACAACGTGCCGGCTTGTGCGCGTTTCCCGAAGTCATCGATCGCGCGTGCGATCCCCTTGATGCTTAATTCATCCGCATTCTTGACGACCGGTACGAACAGAGCGTCCTGCGTCGCGACAGCAAGTGATAGGTTGATCGCTTTCTTTTGAATGATCTTATCTCCCGCCCATGTCGAGTTCATGATTGGATGTTTCTTCAATCCTTCGACTGTCGCCTTCATGAAGAACGGTAAGAACGTCAATTTGACCCCTTCTTGTTTGAAGAACGCATCTTTATGACGATTACGTGCTTCGACCAAGTTCGTGACATCAACTTCGATCATCAACCAAGCATGTGGCGCTTCGTGTTTCGCGCGAACCATGTTCGAAGCGATCGCTTGACGCACACCGGCAGTCGGAATCTCGATGTCGCCCGTTTCCGTCGGTTGTGGTGCACTGACCGGACGTTTTGGTGCGGGTGGTGCTTCTGCCGGAGGCGCTACCGGAGCCGCTTGCGCTTCCGGTTTTGGTTCCGTTGCTTGTGGTGTCGGGATCGATCCAGAGTCGATCAGTTTCAAGAGATCTTTCCGGGTAATCCGGCCGCCCGCTCCTGTACCCGTCACTTGTTCGAGATCAATGCCATGCTCACCCGAGAGTTTCAAGACCGCTGGTGAATAGCGTTTTTTCATCGATGTATCAGCCGACGTCGTTTCTTCGACAGCCGGCACTTCTTGTTCGGTCGCCGCGACTTCCGTCGATCCGCCGCTGACTTGCATCGTGACGATCGCGTCACCGACTTGCAACGTATCACCTTCTTCTGCAAGCAGTTTTTCAATCACACCATCAAACGAAGATGGGACTTCTGCCGTTACCTTATCGGTAATGACTTCTGCAATCGGATCATATTTTTTGACAGTATCGCCCGGTTTGACAAGCCACATCGAAATCGTTCCTTCAGTAACACTTTCCCCGAGTTGTGGCATCGTAAGTGTTTCAGTCTTCATCGGTCAGTTCCCCCTTAGTATGCGTGTAACGTCCGGATTTTATCTTCAATTTTCTCGCTTGAGATGTTGAAGAACTTCTCCATCGTCGGAGCGTATGGCATCGCTGGGACGTCTGGACCACAGAGTCGTTCGATTGGTGCATCGAGATCGAACAATGCTTCTTCTGCAATGATCGCCGACACTTCACTCATGACGCTACCTTCTTTATTGTCTTCCGTGACGAGCAAGACTTTCCCCGTTTTTTTCGCTGCTTCGACGACTGCTTCGCGGTCGATTGGATACACCGTCCGCAAGTCAAGGATGTGGACATCGATTCCGTCTTTTTCAAGGCGTGTTGCTGCCTCAAGTGCCATATGAACACATAGCCCGTAAGTGATGATCGTCACGTCTTCGCCCTCACGCTTGACGTCTGCTTTACCGATTTCGACCGTATAGTCGCCTTCAGGAACATCTCCTTTTAACAGACGATAGCCTCTTTTGTGCTCAAAGAACAAGACCGGATCATTCGAACGAATCGCTGCCTTTAGCAATCCTTTTGCGTCATATGGATTCGATGGGATGACGATTTTCAGTCCTGGCGTCGAGTTGAACATCGCTTCGACCGACTGAGAATGATAAAGTGCCCCGTGAATACCGCCGCCGAACGGTGCGCGGATGACGATCGGACACGTCCAGTCATTATTCGAACGGTACCGAATCTTCGCTGCTTCACTGACGATTTGGTTGACCGCTGGCATGATGAAGTCAGCGAATTGCATTTCAGCAATCGGACGCATGCCGTACATCGCAGCTCCGATTCCGACACCGGCAATCGCACTCTCAGCGAGTGGTGCATCGATGACACGCTCTTCTCCGAATTGTTCGAGCAATCCTTGGGTCGCCCGGAAGACACCACCACGGACACCAACGTCTTCACCGAGGATGAAGACGGACTCGTCGCGTTCCATTTCTTCTTTGATTGCACTATTGATCGCTTCGATTAAACTTAACGTCGTCATTTCGTTTCCTCCTCGTCGTACACGTAACGTAATGCATTTTCTGGCGCATCGTAAGCTGCTGCTTCCGCATAAGCCGTTGCTTCGTCGACTTCTTTCTCCATCGCTTGTTCGATTTCAGTCGCTGATTCTTCCGTCAGGACGCCCATTTCAATCAAACGCGCCCGGAAGAGTTTGATCCCGTCACGTGCTTTTAAGGCATCGAGTTCTTCAGCAGAACGGTACGATTTATCGTCATCATCCGATGAGTGTGGCACGAGACGTTCGACTTCAACTTCAATCAAGGTCGGACCTTCTCCCCGTAATCCGCGCTCGCGTGCTTCCTTGACGACCTTGTAGACAGCGAGTGGGTCGATGCCGTCCACCGTATAGCCTGGCATACCATAGCCGATCGCCCGATCAGCAACGTGTTTCGCCGACAGCTGTTTCGAGAGAGGTGTCGAGATCGCGTATTTATTGTTTTCACAGAACAAGATGACCGGAAGTTTATGAATTCCGGCGAAGTTCGCCCCTTCATGGAAGTCTCCTTGGTTTGAAGAGCCCTCTCCGAACGAGACGTAAGCAACGAGTGGTTCCTTACGCATCTTCGCAGCCAGTGCAATTCCAACAGCATGTGGGACTTGTGTCGTGACCGGACTTGAACCCGTGACGATATTCAAGGCACGTGAACCATAGTGTCCTGGCATTTGACGACCACCTGAGTTCGGATCTTCTGCCTTTGCGAATGCCGACAGCATGATATCGCGTGACGTTTGACCGAAGTGTAAGACGACGCCTAAATCACGGTAATACGGCAAAATGTAGTCCGTTCCTTTTTCAAGGGCGAACGCTGCACCGACTTGAGCCGCTTCTTGTCCTTGACATGAGACGAGGAAGGGAATTTTACCCGCTCGGTTCAACTTCCACATCCGTTCGTCGATCTTCCGCGCACGGACCATCGTTTCGAACATCTGAATCGCGTCCTGTTCCGTTAATCCGAGTTCTACTAATTCTTTGAATTCTATTTTTTCCATCCGTAATTCCTCCTTAGGCGTGAACCGCAAGTCCGTCGACTGCAAGTGCTGCTTCTCCGAATGCTTCTGACAAGGCCGGGTGTGGATGCACGAGCTGTCCGACTTCCCATGCCGTTGCATTGAGTACGAGCGCTAATCCACCTTCACTGATCAGTTCCGTTGCTTTTGGTCCGACGATGTGAACGCCGACAAGATCATCTGTCTTCGCATCGGAGACGAGCTTGATGAATCCTGCCGCCTCTCCTTCGATTCGCGCTTTCCCTAATCCGTTGAACGAGAAGCTTCCGACCTTAACGTCCATTCCGGCACGTTTCGCTTCGTCTTCCGTCAAACCGACCGATGCCGCTTCCGGTACGCTGTAGATACAACGTGGTACGAACGCATACTCAAGTGGTGTCGTCGTTCCGTTTACGATCGCCTCGACCGCTTTGACACCTTCTGCTGACGCGACGTGCGCCAGTTGTAAGCGACCGATGACATCCCCGATCGCATAGATATGTTGATCCTTCGTCCGGAAATGGTCATCTACTTGGATGAAGCCATTTTCGACGACGATATTCGTGTTTTCAATCCCAATGCCTTCGACGTTCGCTATTCGACCGATTGCGACAAGCAATTTATCCGCTTCAAGCGTCGTTTGTTCTCCGTTACGGTCGATCGCGATCGAGACACCGTCTTCTGACATCCGGAACGTGTCACTTTGTGCAGCTGCGCCGGTATGAATCTTGACGCCCCGCTTTTTCAATTGACGGGCGACTTCACGACTGACTGCCGCATCTTCCGTCGGTAAAATCCGGTCGCTGAATTCGACGACCGTTACTGCGACGTCAAAATCCGTCAACATCGATGCCCATTCGACACCGATGACGCCGCCACCGATGATGACGATCGACTTTGGCAAATCTGCCATATCGAGGGCATCATCCGAGCTGAGGACATACTCTGAATCAAAAGCAAGTCCGTTCAATGGACGTGGACGCGACCCTGTCGCGACGATCAATTGACGCGGAAGGATCAACTCGCCTTCGCCTTCTTCCGGCTCAACGCTGATTGTTCCCGGCATTGGTGAAAAGATACTTGGTCCAAGAATCGAACCCCGACCATGAAAGACTTCAATCTTTCCTTTTTTCATCAGATGCTGAATACCTGCCTCTAACCCATCTACGATCTCTTGTTTACGTTGTTTGACCTGTTCGAATCGTAAAAACGATTCCGGTACGTCCACGCCATATGTAGCAGCGTGTTTGACCGTCTGATAGACTGCTGCTGATTTTAAAAAGGCTTTAGATGGGATACAGCCACGATGTAAGCATGTCCCGCCTAATTTTCCTTGTTCCACGATTGCTACCGACTTCCCGGCTTGTGCCGCACGAATCGCGGCGACATATCCACCGGGTCCACCACCTAGGACAACGACGTCGAATTCTCTAGCCATGTTGGTTCGCCTCCATATTCCTTAACTTCTTCTTCCCCACGTAAGACACGCAACACTCCTTCTGCGAGCGCCTGCAACTCATCTTCACCAGGACTACGTACGACTTGACCGAGGTGGGCGATGCGTTCTTCGATCGCACGCGTCAATCGATCACTATAGGCAAGTCCGCCTGTTAGGATGATCGCGTCGATCTGACCGAACAAGACGGCACTTTGACCAGCGATCTCTTTTGCGATCCGGTACGCCATCGCGTCATATAACAACGCCGCTTTTTCGTCGCCTTCCTCAATCCGGTGCTCGATCTCGATCGCGTCAAACGTTCCCAAGTGCGCGACAAGTCCGCCTGACCCAACGACCAGACGCTTCATCTCTTCGAGTTTATACTTGGTACTATAACATAGTTCTACTAGTTGACCAACAGGTAGCGATCCGCTTCGTTCCGGCGAAAACGGTCCTTCTCCATCGAGTCCGTTGTTGACATCGATGACACGCCCCTCTTGGTGCGCACCGACCGTAATGCCGCCGCCCATGTGTGCGATGATCAGACGTAGTTCCTCATATGGACGTCCGATTTCCTTCGCGTACCGCTTCGCGACAGCTTTTTGATTCAAGGCATGGAAAATACTCTTTCGTTCAAGTTCAGGTAAGCCTGTAATTCGCGCAATCGGCTCAAGTTCGTCAACGACGACTGGATCAACGATGAACGATGGGATATCGAGTGTCCGAGCAATCTCATCCGCGAGGAGTCCACCGAGGTTCGAGGCATGGACGCCAAAAATACCGCTGAGTAAGTCTTCTCGCATTTCCTGGTTAACGGCGTACGTACCGCTAACGAGTGGTCGGAGTAGTCCTCCGCGTCCCACGACTGCAGTAAGCGCTTTCAAATCGATCTGTTCTTCAGCTAACACTTCGAGTAACACATGACGACGCATCTCCAGCTGCGCTGGAAGCGGTCCTCCGACCGCCTCCGCTGGATGGCGTAACGTCTTCGTGAACACCTGATTCGCCCCTTCGAAGATACCAATCTTCGTCGACGTCGAACCGGGATTGATCGTTAAAATACGTTCGCTCATGGATATCCTCCTCTGATCAGCCGCGTGATCCTAGAATGTTTTTATCACGACGCAGGAACTGGCTGCGGGCACTACGCATCGTCGCAATGCGCTCTTCTGCCATTTTCTCAGCCGCCCGGTATGTCGGTAAATGATCGCGTTTTGCGATTTCGAACACTTTCGTGACTGCATCGTAGACGAGTTCAACTTTTTTCATGGCACGATCACGGTTGTATCCGTCGAGTTCATCGGCAACGTTGATGACACCACCGGCATTGATGACGAAGTCTGGTACGTATAAGATATCGCGTTCTTCAAGCATGTCACCGTGACGGTCTTCTTTGAGTTGGTTATTTGCTGCACCAGCGATGATCTTGACTTTCAATTGTGAAATCGTCTCGTCGTTCAATGTCGCACCGAGGGCACATGGTGCAAAGATATCCGCTTCGACACTGTAGATGTCTTCTGGTGCGACGATCAAGGCACCGAATGCTTCTTCTGCACGTTGAAGTGCTTCTTGGTTGATGTCCGTGACGATCAGTTTCGCCCCTTCTTCATGTAAATGACGGCATAGATTGAAGGCAACGTTACCGACACCTTGGATCGCAATCGTTTTTCCACCAAGTGAATCTGTTCCGTACACTTCTTTTGCCGCTGCTTTCATTCCACGGTAGACACCGTATGCCGTAACCGGTGATGGGTTACCGCTTGATCCGAATGCTGGGCTGACACCAGTAACGAAATCTGTCTCCATGTGGATGTAATCCATGTCTGCAACCGTCGTATTGACATCTTCTGCTGTGATGTAACGACCGTTCAGTGACTGGACGTAACGTCCGAATGCCCGGAAGAGTGCTTCTGACTTTTGTGTCTTCGCATCGCCGATGATGACAGCTTTACCACCACCAAGGTTCAACCCAGCGGCTGCGTTCTTATACGTCATTCCTTTTGATAAACGGAGCGCATCAATCAATGCCTCTTCGTCTGATGCATAGTTCCACATGCGAAGTCCACCGAGTGCCGGTCCGAGTGTCGTGTCATGAATCGCAATGATTGCTTTTAGTCCTGATACTTTATCGTGGCAAAAAACGACTTGTTCGTAATCTTCCATCTCCATTGTTTCAAAGATGCTGAAGCGTGATTCTACGTTTGTTTCGACCATTTTAAGTTCCTCCTCAGATTGTTTGTTTTACTTTTTTCGTCTGTTGGGCATTTAATAGCGCAAAGGCTAGTGAGTACATTTTTGCTTCTGCTGTATCGGCACGGCTAGTCAAAACGACTGGCGCCCGCGCTCCGACGAGAATCGCCGCAACCGAGGCATGTGCGAAATACATGAGTGATTTGTAGATGACGTTTCCGACTTCAATTTGCGGAACGACGAGTAAATCCGCCTGACCTGCTACGTCTCCCGTTAGCCCTTTTTGCTGGGCAGCGACGAGATTTACGGCATTGTCGAGTGCGAGTGGTCCGTCTACAAGGCAATCCTTGATTTGACCACGTCGGTTCATTTGTGTTAGCAGAGCGGCATCAATCGTCGCCTGCATCGTTGGATTGACGACTTCGACAGCTGCTAAGACTGCGACTTTTGGTAAGCCGTATCCAAGCGCTCGTAAGGCGGAGACACCGTTTTCGATGATCTTCACTTTGTCTTCGAGTGTCGGTTGGATATGAATCGCTGCATCGGTTAATCCGATTGCTGATTCACGCCCCGGTACTTCAAACAACGCGACATGCGACAAGACATTCCCTGAACGCAGACCCGTTTCTTTGTTCAAGACAGCTTTCATGAACGTTGCTGTCGGAACAAGACCTTTCATCAAGACGCTCGCATCCCCTTTGCGAACGGCATGAGCGGCACGTTCTGCCGCTTCTTGCGATGTAGAAGTATGAGTGATCACGAACTGTGACTCTCGTAATGCTCGCTTTTGAATCATCTGCTGAATCCGTGTCGCATCCCCGAACAAATGAAAACGCGCTAAATCGTTCTCAATTGCTAATGCGACAGCATCCATCACTTCTTCGTCATCCGCAGCTGCAATCGCAACGACGGAATCTTCGAGTCGAGCTGCCTGCTCGACCATTTCACTGAATCTCACCGTATTCCCCCCTCACCTGTCATACATAAATAGTAATAGCAATTTTCGTGCCAATTCAAAAGAGACGGTAGGTTAAGCAAGAACGTCTTTAATTTTGCACGCTTTTGCATTTTTTGCAATATATTGCACGCAAAAATTTGCGCTTCACGAATAGATGTTAAATCGTTCCACTTTGTAATAAAGTGCCCGAAGAGAAATTCCTAGTTGTTTCGCCGCTTCTGTTTTGTTGCCATTAAAGGCAGTAAGCGCTTCCCGAATCAACCGTTCTTCGACGTGTGACATCTCGTCCGATAGATGCTTGATTTCCTTTTTCTGTCTCGTCGTGACTTTCGTTGTTTGTGGCACGACAAGCTGAAGATGACCTTTTCGCAAGACGGTTTCTGTTTTATCCGTAAAAATCAACGCGCGACCGATGACATTTTCAAGCTCGCGGACATTTCCTTTCCACGGTTGCTTCTTCATTGCTTCAAGTACATCATCTGAGATCCGTCCGACCGATCGTCCATAACTTTGATTCAATTTACGGAGTAAGTGCAAGGTCAATGGTGCGATATCATCCGGTCGCTCACGTAGTGCCGGTATGTGAATCGGTAAACGATTGATCCGGTAGTAGAGATCTTCTCGGAACTCATTCATGATGATCTTTTGCTCTAGATTCGCATTCGTCGCCGCGATAATCCGGACATCGACTGGAATCGCCTTCGTCCCACCGACGCGAACGACTTCATTTTCCTGTAACACCCGTAATAGTTTGGCCTGGACGTCGAGTGGTAGTTCGCCAATCTCATCTAAGAATAGCGAACCTCCATGTGCTTCTTCGAAATACCCCCGCTTCCCACCACGTCGCGCTCCTGAGAACGCGCCTTCCTCGTAGCCGAATAGTTCACTTTCGAGTAACGTCGGTGCGATTGCCGCACAGTTGACCCGGACGAATTGTTCATATTTACGTTCGCTCGCTGCATGGATCGCATGTGCAAACAGTTCCTTGCCGGTTCCGGATTCACCGCGAATCAAGACGTTGACGGGCATCGTTGCCGCAAGCTTTGCTTGATCGACGACGAAGCGCATCGCTTCACTCTCAGCGATGATATCGTCAAAAGTATATTTGGCTTCGAGCGTCCGGATTTTTTGTCGCGCTGCCTTCAATTCTTTGGCGAGTGCCTTCATTTCTGAAATATCCCGAATGACCCCAACGGAACCGCGGACTTGTCCATCGACGATGACGGGTGCCGCATTGACGATGATATCACGTTGATCTTGCCCGATCTTCATGCGAACATCCCGCACGTTCTCGCCCGTATTCAAGACTTTCAAATGAACGGATTCCTGCATTCCGATATCGGCACTTGCCGGTTTTCCGACAACGTCTCGCTCCGTGAAACCAGTCATACGCGTATATGCTGGATTGATCAGCATCGTCTGTCCGTCTTGATCGGCGACGGAAATCGCCTCGCTCGTACAATGAATGATTGCTTCGAGCATTTTCTCTTTTTCAGTCAATCGCTCAAGCAACACTCTGACGAATTCACCCGGTAAGACCGCTGCTCCCGGAAAATCATGAATCAATTGCTCAAGTACGCCAGTTTCTCCTGTAGCGTCAATGATGAAATCGACATCAGCTCCTTCAAAAGCTGACCAATTCGTTTCGATCCGAATGTCCGCACGCCGTGCAAGCGCCACCCCAGGCGCCTCCATGTTTGGATCGACGAGACCGATGACCGTTAATAATGGTGAACGTTGAAACGCATGCAGGACTTCTGTTCCCCCTTGACCAGCCCCGACGACGAGTAGATGATGCATATGAATTCCCCCTTTGAAACTGCTTACATTTCTATCGTACTCGGAATAAAATAGGGAAGCAAACCCGATTCGCAGAACGATCGATTTTTTGATACAATACGCTTGGAAAGGAGTGGCGTCCTATGCGTATCATTGGTTTGCTCTCATTATTAATCCCCGGCATCATCGGCGCGATTGGTATTAAGCTCATGCGTGATAGTGTTTTTCTAATTGCGCAAGTGCCGTTTAAATACTTAGGCGATGCGGCTTGCGTATATGTACTGCAAGGTCTCGTTGGTTTAGTTCTTGCGATGGGTGGCATTGGATTTGTCGCAGGATATGTCTTTTATCGCGATCGAAAACGTGGAAAAGTCTCCGACCGCTATCAAAAAAAATGAACACAGAAAAAGGTCCCCATCTCTTGAACTCATTTCAAGCGCGGGACCTTTTACTCGTATAAAATTGGTTTCACTTACGGATGAACTCCTCTCATAGTTAGAACTATTCGTGTACTCCAAAACCTTAGGTGTTCCTCTTAATGAAGAGGTAGAAAGAAATCAGATCTGGCTATCGGGCTAACGATAGAATGGTGTTTCAGTTCCATCATCTGACTGTACTCGGGACCTAGGTGGAGCGTAATGTCATCCGCTTGAAGCAGTCAAACATTCGGTTGCTAACAATCACTGCTAGACAACACTCCTTTTCACGAACTGTACTTTTCATTTTAGACGATCCGTTACCTTCCACTTTTCCCTAGCTTCGAAATCATGGAAGCTCCCATTCATTCGAGATTTCCCATCTAGAATGAACAAGATACCTTGGTACGACTTCTACCAAGAGAATGTCGTCCGGCATTCTTGAGCCATTTACAGTTGGCGTTCTGAGATGATGTTCATCAACAGGATTTCCGGAGTCCTTGTCGACTCGACGTTCATCTGACGTCTTGCCAAATCATTTGGTACTTTTATTATAACAAACATTTCAGTTTATGCAATATTTATTTGCAAGCGCTTTTATATATTTTTAGCTTTACGGTATGCTATAAGCAGAACGTAATCGAAAGGAGCTCTTTCATGCGAAAAATCATCGTTTTCGAACATCTATCGTTAGACGGTGTCGTTCAAGCACCGAGCGGAAAGAATGAGGACATGAGCAATGACTTCGAACAGGGGGGATGGACTGCTCCATTTCAGCATCCTGAGATCGGTCAGGTCATCCGTGGATGGATGCAAGAGGATTGCGCCCTGTTACTCGGTCACGCGACTTACGAGCAATGGTCGAGTTACTGGCCACTCCATGCAGATATCTGGCCAGTTGCCGATCGTGCCATGAAGTATGTTGCTACGCGACATACACCACCTATTCGTTGGCAGCCGACGACATATTTGAATCAACCGACTTCAGAACTAACACGCTTGAAACAACAAGACGGACCACCGCTTCACGTCTGGGGTAGTAGTCAACTTGTTCATACGCTTTATCAAGCTGATCTGATCGATGAACTTCGATTGATCCACTATCCGGTCATCGTTGGTTCTGGTAAACGTCTATTTCCCGACAATGGAATGACGCCTCTTACTTGGAACGTCACGAAACGACACACGTTTGATAACGGTGTGTTGATCGCTTACTATGAACGGGATCGGAACTAAAAACACACCGTCTAACCATCAGACGGTGTGTTTCCTTTAACCAGATTGTTCTTGATTCATATGACTCGAAACATACGAGATGAATTCTGAGTTCTTCGGACTTTTCTCTTGTTCGATCCGACCATTGAAGAGCTCGTGCTGTTGCATCCCTTCGTTCCAAGCGGACTTGATGGCGTGACGCATCGCTCGTTCAACGCGAGATGCCGTCGTTTGATGTTTTTTCGCAATCGTCGGATAGAGTTCCTTTGTGATCAATCCAAGTAAATCTTCCCGTTCAAGCACCATTAAGACAGCGTCCTTTAAATACGTGAAGCCTTTGATATGCGGAGCAATCCCCACTTCTCGCAGTGTCGTACCGACTCTTAAGTCAATCGTTTCGACGATCGGTGCTTGTCCTTGATGCGTCACGAGACGAATTTTTTGAACGAGCTGATCCATGCTGAACGGTTTAAGTAAGAAGTACGATGCTCCGAGAGTGACCGCCTGTTGTGAGACCTCATCCTTACCGAAAGCACTTAACATGATGACAGCAGGATTCTTCTTTTTCTTCATCAGCTCCTCGAGAACACCAAGCCCATCTAAATGAGGCATGATGATGTCGAGAAGCAATACATCCACTTCATGTTCTTTCATACGTTCGAGACAACTCTCGCCATTGTAGGCGACGCAAACGACTTCCATGTCTTCTTGCGCAGAGATATGCTGGCGAATCAGTTCGACCATTTCGCGATTATCATCTGCTATCCCGACTTTAATCAATCCTTACACCCCATTTTTAAGCGATTCTTTCATCGTCTTCGCCTGATCCATCAATTCCTCGGCATGGCGTAACGTCAAATCCGTCATATGCGCACCGGAAATCATCCGTCCTAGTTCGTTTCCTCGATCTGACTGAGACAAGACGTTGACCTGTGTCGTCGTACGATCCGTCTCCTCGATTTTCCGAATATAGAGATGTTGATCGGCCATCGAAGCGACTTGCGGTAAGTGCGTAATACAAAGCACTTGTCCGTCTACCGATAATCGGTAGATTTTTTCAGCCATCGCTTGTGCGACACGACCCGATACTCCTGTATCGACTTCATCGAAAATGATCGAAGCAACTCCGACCGAGCGCGAGAAGATTGACTTCAGTCCGAGCATGATACGAGATAACTCCCCGCCCGATGCAACTTTTCCGAGCGACTTGAATGGCTCTCCCGCATTCGTCATGATGAAGAACTCCACTTGGTCGATCCCGTTCTTGCGTAGCATCGGTGTCTTCCCGTCTTGAAGAAAACGAATTTCAAACCGCGCTTTTTCCATGTAGAGCTCACGTAACTCCAGATGAATCGCTTCGCTTAATTGAACGGCCGCTTTTCGACGCTGTTGCGACAGACGCCCACCTATCTCAAACAATTCGCCTTCGAGCTGTTCGACTTCGGCTTTTAAGCGCTCAATCCGTTCATCTCGATTCGTCATCGTATCAAGTTCAACTCGAATTTTTTCCCCATACGCAATGACTTCCTCGATCGTCGCCCCGTATTTTCGTTTAAGTTGTTGAAAGACGGATAAACGTTGTTCGATCTCATCGAGTCGATTGGAATCAAACTCAAGTGTTTCAAGTTGATCTCGAATCGCATACCCGACTTCTTCGAGTCCATAAAAAGCGCTTGCGATCGCGTCACTCTGCTGCGAAAACTGTTCGTCGATGCTTGATGCTTGTTGTAGTTCACGCATCGCGTCTCCGACAGAGTCGATGCCGCGCATCTCATCATGCAAAGCATCGTACGCTGTCTTTAACGACGCATATAGCTTCTCGAAATTCGCGAGACGATTTCGTTCGACGAGCAACTCGTCTTCCTCATGTGCTCGAAGTTTTGCGCCTTCAATCTCTTCCGTCTGGAACGATAGTAAATCAATCCGTTGAGCGAGTTCTTGCTCACTTTGCGCGAGCGATTGCAGCGCCATCCGTTTTTCTTCATACGCTTGATAACCGGATTGATAGGCTTGAAGGAGCGGTGCAATCGTCTCTTGCGCGAAGTCATCGAGAATCGCTTGATGATACGTACTGTCCATTAAATGCTGATGTTCATGTTGCCCGTGCATGTCGACGAGGACACGTCCGAACTCCCGTAAGATCGTCAATGTGACCAGCTTATTGTTGACGCGACAGACACTTTTCCCGGTCGCGAACAGATCACGTCGTAAGATGATCAATCCATCTTCGATATCGATACCATACTCTTCTGCGAGATCATAGACGAGATGGTCGTCTTCAATCAGAAACAATCCTTCTAGCTCCGCTCGATCTTCCCCGTATCGAACGAATTCCGCGGATCCACGTCCACCAATCAATAATCCGATTGCGTCGAGAACGATCGATTTACCGGCACCTGTTTCCCCAGTCAAGACGGTCATTCCTTTTTTAAAGTCGATCTGTAGCTCGTCAATGATCGCAAATTGTTTGATCGATAATTCAGCTAGCATCCTGTCAACTCCTTACAGCATTTCTAAAATTCGTTCCGTCACTTCTTTCGCTTGTTCCTCACTTCGTGCGATCAATAGGATCGTATCGTCCCCACACACCGTGCCAAGCAGTTCGTTCCAGCTCAAATGGTCCAGTAAGACAGCGACTGCATTCGCATTTCCCGGCAGGACATGCATGACAATCAGATTTTGAGCAGAATCAATCGAGATGAAGCTGTCCCCGAGCAGACGCCGCAATTTCCCGAGTGGGTTGAAGCGTTGGTCGGCAGGTAAGCTGTATTTATAACGACCATCATTCAACGGGACCTTAACGAGGTGAAGTTCCTTGATATCTCGTGATACCGTTGCCTGTGTCACCTTATATCCTGCATTCCGTAATTCCTCTACCAATTCATCTTGGGTTTCTACTTCCGACTGGGTGATGATCTCCCGAATCTTAATCAACCGTTGCCCCTTTGTCATCCCTGCACCTCACAGTATTCTTCGATGTTACTATTGTAATCCAATAAATCATTAAAAGTCCACGTTTGCCATTTTATTATACGGTTTTCGTCGCTCCGAACAACAAAGAAGACGGACCCATGAACCGGATCCGTCCTCGTTTTCATCTGTTCGTTTAAAGACTAGCATGTGCTTGCTTGACTGTCTCCGTTGCATGGACAGATGGATCAAGTCCTGGTTGACCAAGGCGCGCATGCAATAAGAACTCGATGTTCCCCTCTCCACCAGTAATCGGCGAATAGTCGAGCTGTTTCACATAGAATCCTTGTTGAATGAAAAATTCGACCATCTCCTCGAGGACACGGACATGAATCCGTTCATCCCGCACGATGCCTTTTTTACCGATATCATCACGCCCCGCTTCGAATTGCGGCTTGACGAGCGCCATGACATCTCCTCCTTCGACGAGGATCGTCTTCAGCGGCGGAAGCATCAACCGTAACGAGATGAATGAGACATCGATCGTCGCAAACTGCGGCGCAACAGGGAACATGTTTGGTGTCGCATGCCGGAAGTTCGTTTTCTCCATCACCGTCACACGGTCATCCGAGCGAAGCTTCCAGTCCAGCTGATTGGAACCGACATCGAGCGCATACATATGTGCTGCTCCATTTTGTAAGGAGCAGTCGGTAAAGCCACCCGTTGACGATCCAATATCGAGACCTGTTTTACCCGTGACATCGAAATCGAATACTTGAAGTGCCTTTTCCATCTTAAAGCCTCCACGACCGACATAAGGCATCAACTGACCTTTGACGTGCAGATCGATGTCCGATTTGACCTTCTCACCGGCCTTCTCTAATCGTTCCGTACCACTAAAGACCAGTCCAGCCATGATCGATCGCTTCGCTTTTTCACGCGTTTCAAACAAACCGCGCTCGACGAGAAGAACGTCGAGGCGGATTTTTTTTACATTTTCCATGAATCGTCACACACTCTGTTTCTTTCCTTGATTGACGAAAGCGCGTACTTCTTCTGCGATTTGTCCAGGTAATAATCCGATTTCTTCCAGTAATTCGTTCACACCGCCATGCTCGATATACCAATCTGGAATACCAAAGCGTTTGACGCGTGGGAATGCTTCCTGCTCGTTCGCATGCTCAAGGACAGCTGATCCGAATCCACCTTTTAAGACGGCTTCTTCGAGCGTCACGAGTGGAATGCCTTCTGCGTAAAGGGCATTCAGCATCTTCTCATCAAGCGGTTTGATCGTCCGGGCATTGATGACACGAACCGACAGTTCGTCTGCTAGGAGATCCGCGATTTTGAGCGCATCTTGTACTTGTGGTCCAAACGCAAGGATCGCGACGTCCGTTCCTTCACGTTCGACTTCCCATGTATCAAGCGAAATTTCATGCAGTGTCTCGTCCATTGGTACACCGATACCTTCTCCACGTGGGAAACGAACGGCGATTGGTCCTTCATATTTGACGGCCGAATAGAGCAAGTGTTGCAGTTCGTTCTCATCCTTCGCCATGACGATCCGGATGTTCGGTACGTGACGCATGAAGGCAATATCGAAAACGCCTTGGTGTGTTTCACCATCTGCGCCAACGAGACCTGATCGGTCAATCGTAAACGTCACATCTAGATTTTGACGCGCCACGTCGTGAACGAGCTGATCGTATGCACGTTGGAAGAAGGTCGAGTAGATCGATACGACAGGTTTCATGCCTTGCGTCGCTTGACCAGCTGCGAACGTCACAGCATGTTGTTCTGCAATCCCGACGTCAAACATCCGCTCTGGGAATTCTTTTTCAAAACAATCGAGTTTTGAACCAACGCTCATTGCTGGCGTGATCAACGTCAGCTTTTCATCCTCGCGTGCCATCTTCGTCAAAGTATCCGCTACCGTAAAGGAGTAACTAGGTGCTTTTGATTTCCCTTTGATGACTTCGCCAGACTCCATCTTATATGGTCCAAGACCATGCCACGTGCCGACGCCATCGAACTCTGCCGGACGATAGCCTTTCCCTTTTTTCGTGATGACATGAAGTAGGACAGGACCTTCTTCTTTTTTCACGTAATTGAGCTGTTCGATCAAATCATCAAGATCGTGCCCATCGACCGGACCGTAATAGTTGAAGCCGAGCTCTTCGAAGAACATGCCAGGAACAAGTGCGCCTTTAACGGCTTCCTTCAACTTCTCGCTTCCTTTTTCAAGGCATCCGCCAATGACCGGAATCTTTTTGATCAACGTTTCAAGCTCGTCTTGGGCAAAACGCACTTTACGTGACGAACGAATTCTTCCAAGCATTTGATGCATCGCCCCAACGTTTGGTGCAATCGACATCTCGTTATCGTTCAAGATGACGATGACGTTTTGTTGTTCTGCTCCAATATGATTCAATGCTTCGAGTGCCATCCCACCTGTCAACGCACCATCACCGATGATTGCGACTGCACGATCACTCTTACCGCTCAGTTCATTCGAGACAGCAATCCCCATTGCTGCTGACAAGGACGTCGAGCTGTGTCCTGTCTCCCAGACGTCATGCACACTCTCATTGCGTTTCGGGAACCCACAGAGTCCTTTGTGCTGACGGAGCGTATCAAACTGGCTCGCTCGTCCTGTCAAAATCTTATGCACGTATGCTTGGTGCCCGACATCCCAGACGAACTTGTCATTCGGACTGTCGAATTCACGATGCAACGCAAGCGTCAACTCGACGACACCGAGGTTCGGTGCCAAGTGTCCACCTGTCGTCGCTAATTCTTCAATCAAAAAGCGTCGAATATCGCCTGCGAGCACTTCGAGTTCGGAGACCGACATACGCTTTAAAAATGACGGATCCTGTATTTCTGTCAATTTCATACCTTACCGCCTCTTTTCCTTACAATCTTATAGGGTTTGTACCCTACATTGTACTAGAACAATCTATCGAGCGCCATTGTCAGCATAGAAAAAGACGACGCAGATGCGTCGTCCTGCTTAATGGTCGCGCTTGACCACGAAGTCGAGCAGTTCCTTAAGTGTCGTCGCTTCGACTGATAATGCATCAATCGCTTGTTCCGCTGCTTCCACCTGAGCTGTCAGTGCGCGTTTCGCTCCTTCAAGACCCAGTAATTTTGGATACGTTGCTTTTTCGTTCCCTTCGTCGCTACCAACCGGTTTGCCGATTTTTTCAGCATCTCCCGTCACGTCCAAGATGTCATCTTGGATTTGGAATGCGATTCCGAGATGGCGACCGTATTGCTTCAAGTGCTCAAGATCCGTCGAGCTGACCGAGGCAAGCAAACCACCTGCTTCGACTGCAAAGACGAGGAGTGCTCCTGTTTTCCGACGGTGAATCGACTCAAGCTCCGCTACGTCATTGATGCCGCCACGCTCACCGAGCATATCGTCGAGCTGACCACCGACCATACCCGTAGCACCAGCCGCTGCTGCTAACCGTTCGACAAGTGCAAGCTTCACTTCTGACGAAGCTGGTGTCTCAAGAAGACAGCTGAAGGCGTTCGTGAGCAAGGCATCTCCTGCTAAAATCGCTGTCGCTTCATCAAAAGCGATATGATTCGTCGGACGCCCTCGACGCAAATCATCATCGTCCATTGCGGGAAGATCATCGTGAATCAGTGAGTATGTATGAATCATCTCAAGTGCCGCAGCAGTCGCGTCACCTTTTGAACGATCGATGGAAAAAGCATCGAGTACCGCATAAATCAAGGCTGGGCGAATTCGTTTCCCACCCGCATCGAGTGAATACCGCATCGAATCGCGTAAACGATCCGGTGCGTCGAGTCGCTCCATGAACTCTTCCATTTTGTTTTCGACTTGTGTCTTCCACTCATTCAAAGCAATCATTGCGCTCCTCCTTTTTCCCGGAGCGTACCATCTTGCTCCAGGATTTGATCGAGTTTTTTCTCAGCAACGGATAACTTCCCTTGGCAAAGAGCCGTCAGTTTGACGCCTTCTTCATATAGAGCCATCGCCTGTTCAAGAGGAGCTTCGCCCTCTTCGAGTAACGTGACGATTTCTTCTAATCGTTCCAGTGCTTCTTCAAAAGATTGTTCCGTCTCCATTCTTACTCCCCATCCTCTCGTTTAGCACGAATCGTTCCATCATGGAATCGGATATCGAACGAAGACGCTGTCAATTCCTTCGCGGAACGGACGATTTGTCCATCCTGTTCGACATACGTATAGCCGCGCATCAGAACATGCGTCGGACTGACGGAGTCGAGTCGCGCGAGCACATGACGCACCTGTTGTTGCTTCGATTGTAAAAGTCGACGAACGATTTCGAGTCGACGTCGTGATTGTTCAATCGTCGCCCGTTGTTGCGCGAAGCGATCCCGCATCGGCACACGCATTAAGCGTGTGTCAAGACGCTCCACCTGTTGCTGGTGTTGCGCTACTACTTGCTTGATCTCCTTTTGGAGTGACATCTCTGCTCGGTCCAATTGTTCCTGCTTCAGTCCGAGTAGGACGCGTGGTGATTTCAGACCGTAGCTCGCAGCAAGCCGTGTCACTTGCTCCTGCTTACTTTTGAGGAGTTGTGCATACGTTCGTTCTAAACGACGCTCCACATCCTGCACCCGTCGAGATAGTGCCTCTGCTTCCGGAGTGACGAGTTCCGCCGCTGCCGTTGGTGTAGCAGCACGAACGTCGGCAACGAAATCACTGATTGTAAAATCCGTTTCGTGACCGACAGCAGAGACGATCGGAATGCGTGATTCAAATACGGCTGTCACGACAGACATCTCATTGAATGCCCACAGCTCCTCGATCGAACCACCACCACGACCAATGATCAACACATCACAGGCAGCATGCTCATTCATCAGCTGAATGGCACGGCTGATTTGTGGTGCCGCATCCGCTCCTTGTACAAGGACCGGGGCGAAGACGATGGCCGCTTGCGGATAACGGCGCCGGAGTGTCGTTGCGATATCATGAAGCGCTGCTCCTTTTGGCGACGTAATGATCCCGATGCGTTCCGGAAAAGCTGGCAACGGCTGTTTGATTGCCGGATCAAACCAGCCACGCTCTTCTAAATCTACCTTCAAGCGTGAGAACGCCTCATACAGCGCTCCTACACCGTCTTCCGTCATCCGTTCGACATAGAGTTGCATCTCTCCAGAAGAGACGTAAACGGATAAGCGTGCCGTAACGACAACACGCATCCCATCGCGAACGTCTGCTTTGACGCGACTGGCATCCCGGGCAAACATGACGGCTTTCATCCGTGATTGCTCATCCTTCAACGTAAAATAAAGGTGACCGGAAGAGTGTCGTTTAAAGTTCGACACTTCTCCCACCACCTGGACTTGTTGCAGAAGGGCGTCGCCTTCTAGTTCACGTTTGACATAGTGGACTAAATCGGAAACGTGAAGAGGTTCGCTCATCGCGCAGCCTCGATCGTGTTATGCAGTAGCATCGTGATCGTCATCGGACCAACGCCACCTGGAACAGGTGTGATCATCGATGCAACATCTTGTACCGTATCAAACTCGACATCACCGACGAGTTTGCCATCAACACGGTTGACACCAACATCAATGACGACAGCATCCGGTTTCACCATATCCGCAGTAATCAGCTTCGGTACGCCGACTGCGACGATCAAGATATCCGCTTGACGCGTCATCGCACCGAGGTCTTTCGTTTTTGAATGACAATAGGAAACGGTAGCCGATTCATTCAAGAACAACATACCAACAGGTTTACCGACGATTTGGCTACGACCGACGACAACGACGTGTTGACCGGCAATCGGTACGTTCATCTCTTTGACGAGATGAAGAATGCCGTTTGGCGTACACGGTAAAAATGTCGGTTCACCAATCATCATTTTCCCGACAGAGACAGGATGAAAACCATCGACGTCCTTTTCAGGAGAAATCGCAAAAATGACTTTGCTCTCATCAATATGGTCAGGCAACGGCAATTGGACGAGAATCCCATGGACACTCGCATCAACATTCAGACGTTCGATCAAGTGAAGAAGCTCTGATTCCGTTGTTTCTGCCGGAAGTCGGATCAACTCCGAATTCATGCCGATTTCCTTCGCCGCCTTTTCTTTACCACGTACATAAGACTGACTAGCAGGATCTTCGCCAATCAGGATGACAGTCAATTGCGGTTGAATCCGCTGTTCTTTCAGACGTGCGACTTCTTCTTTCAGCTTCATACGATATGAATGGGCTACCTGTTTTCCATCGATTACTACTGCCATGATTTGTCCACTCCCCCAAAAAGTTCGATTCACTCTTCTGTCTGTTTGTCTCTATTCGGTTTTACAGGTTTATGAATTTTCTTTGACGACGCCTTGTGCGACTTTACCAAGAACACCGTTGACGATTTTCGTCGCTTCTTCATCTGCGAACGCTTTCGTCAATTCAATCGCTTCGTTGATCGTCACTCGAACAGGAATGTTCGTTTCGAACAATAATTCGTAGACGGCTAAGCGAAGAATCGTCCGCTCAATGTTTCCGAGTCGTTCGAATGACCAGTTAACGAGTGCTTCACGAATGTGCTGATCAATCGTTGCTTTGTTCGTTTCGACGCCATTCACCAATTGCTCGACGAATGTGTCATATTCCTTACCTTCTACCGCGAATTCAATGGCCTCTTGTGCAGTCAGATCCGAAAGCTCCATTTGGAACAAAGATTGGACTGCGAGTTCGCGTGCCATGTGTCGTTTCATCATGATTTTGCGTGCTCCTTTTTTTGTCGTTCTCAATCAGTTAGTTTAGCACATTCCTCTTTTAAAAAACATAGAGAACGCCAAAAAAAGACGGGAGTTCGTCGCACAAACTCCCGTCCTGATTCAGTTAACGATCGTACCTTTTAGCTCACGCTCTGCGAATTTCGTCGTGAACGTACCACGTCGGAATACCGGGTGACTAAGAACACGTTCATGGAACGGGATCGTCGTTTTGACACCTTCAATCCAAAATTCAGCCAGTGCACGTTCCATCTTCGCACATGCTTCTTCCCGTGTTTCCGCATGGACGATCAACTTCGCGACCATCGAGTCATAGTATGGTGGAATCATGTACCCTGGATAGACCGCACTATCGATACGCACACCCATTCCGCCTGGTGTCACGTATTGTGTGACGCGTCCAGCAGACGGACGGAAATCATGGTCTGGATCCTCGGCATTGATTCGGCACTCGATCGAATGACCGTGGAACTTGATATCTTTTTGTTTGACGGCAAGCGGATGATCAAGCGCCACTTGCAGTTGTGCTTGAACGAGGTCGAATCCAGTGATCATCTCCGTTACCGGGTGTTCGACTTGAATGCGCGTGTTCATCTCCATGAAGAAGAATTCTTCCGTCTCTTCGACGAAGATGAATTCGATCGTCCCTGCTCCTGTATACTGAATCGCTTTTGCGGCTTTTACGGCAGCCTCGCCCATCTTCAATCGTGTCGCTTCACTGACCGCAGGTGATGGCGCTTCCTCGATCAGTTTCTGCATCCGGCGCTGGACGGTACAATCCCGTTCACCAAGGTGAATGACATTCCCGTGACGGTCAGCGAGGACCTGTACCTCGACATGGCGGAATTCTTCGATGAAGCGTTCTAAATAGACATCGCCGTTTCCGAAAGCTTGTTTTGCTTCACGGCGTGTCTCACTTAGCCCGTTGATCAGCTCTTCTTCCGAACGAGCGACCCGAATCCCTTTACCTCCACCACCGGCTGTTGCTTTGATGATGACCGGATAACCAATTTCTTGCGCCAGTGCGACCGCTTCTTCGTCCGTGACCGTTCCATCTGAACCAGGCACGACGGGCACGCCACACTCGATCATCGTCTTCTTCGCAACGTCCTTGATCCCCATCTGACGGATCGCATCCGACGTCGGACCAACGAACTTGATCCCGCACGCTTCACACATCTCAGCAAAATCAACGTTCTCGGCTAGGAAACCGTAACCCGGGTGGATCATCGTTACTTGACGGTTCGTTGCGATTGCGAGGATATTCGTAACGTTTAAGTAGGATGAAGCAGAACTCGCCTCACCGATGCAGTACGCCTCATCAGCTAAACGAACGTGTAAGGCTTCCTTATCTGCCGTCGAGTAGACAGCAACGGTCTGTATTCCAAGTTCCTTTGCCGCTCGAATGATGCGGACGGCGATTTCTCCACGGTTGGCAATCAATAATTTTTCCATGCTGTTCACCCCCGTTTACGGACGGATCCGGAAGAGTGGTTGACCAAATTCAACGAGATCTCCATCGGCGACAAGAATCTCGACGATCGTTCCAGATACTTCCGAGTTTAAGTTATTGAAGAGCTTCATTGCTTCAAGGACACAAACGATCTGACCTACTTCAATCTGATCACCGACTTTGACGTATGCCGGTTTATCCGGATTCGGACGCGAATAGAACGTTCCGACCATCAAGGCATTGATCGTGATCGTATCATCGGCAGTCGCCTCTTCCTCGACTGGAGCCGCTGCTTGCTTCGCTGGAGCAGGAGCCGCTACTGGAGCAGCAGGTGCTTGGTGCGAGACCGTCACTGTTTCTCCTTGTTTCTTCAACTTCAATTTATACGTATCCGTCTCGAGTGAGAGTTCATTTACACTCGACTGATCGAGCATTTCGAGTACTTGTTTCAACTGATCGATTTTCATCTGTCATTCTTCCCCCATCTATGCTGTATTCACAATTATTATACCAGGTGCTAATGCCTACTCAAATACTTATATTAACTGGTCATACCATTGGATGCAAGTCAAGCTGGATGAAAAAAAGACGTCTCTCGACCTGATAGAAGGTGAGAGACGTCTTGTCGTTTCAATATTATCCGTTGTAACGACCTGTGAAATCACCTGTACGTGTATCAACCGTTACTTTTTCGCCTGCTTCGATGAAGAGTGGTACTTGAATGATGTGACCCGTCTCCACTGTCGCGTTTTTCTTGACGTTCGAAGCTGTATCACCCTTAACGCCAGGCTCTGCTTCGACGATCGTCATGACGACTGTGTTCGGTAATTCAAGACCGAGGATTTCGCCGTTGTAAACCGCGATTTGAACTTCCATGTTTTCAAGCAAGTATGGAAGAGCTGCTTCGACTTGTGCCGTCGTCAATTCCAATTGCTCATACGATTCTGTGTCCATGAAGACATAAGTCTCACCCATTGGGTAAAGGTATTGCATCTTGTTACGCTCGATGTGTGCACGCTCGACACGCTCACCACCACGGAATGTCATCTCTTGGATGTTTCCGTTACGGATGTTACGCATTTTCGTCCGAACGAAAGCTGCCCCTTTACCTGGTTTAACATGTTGGAATTCAAGTACTTGCCAAATCATACCGTCTGAAGTTTTAATCGTTAATCCTGTTTTTAAATCGTTTACTGATACCATAAATGGTTCCTCCTAAAATGTCCCGTCACTCTGAATTAGAGAGTGATCAGTTCTTTTGGTGAAGACGAAAGAATTTCTCGACCTGTTTCCGTAATCAAGACGTCATCTTCAATCCGGCATCCGCCAACTTGCGGCACGTAGATACCTGGTTCGACCGTAACGATCATGCCCGGTTCAAGTTTCGTCTCAGAGCGGAACGACAAGCCAGGTCCTTCATGTACTTCTAGACCAATACCGTGTCCCGTCGAGTGACCGAAGTACTCACCGTAACCTGCTTCTTTAATGATATCACGTGTCAACGCGTCCGCTTCGATTCCAGTGATACCTGGTTTTAAGCCATCGACACCCGCTAGTTGCGCTTGTAAGACTGTATCGTAGATCTTCTGCAATTCGGCATTGATCGGACCGACTGCGACAGTCCGTGTGATATCTGAAACATAACCGTTCAAGAGCGCTCCGAAATCAAGCGTCACGAGCTCACCCGTCGCAATGACTTTCGAGCTAGCAACACCGTGCGGCAAGGCAGAACGATGGCCTGACGCCACGATCGTATCGAAAGAAGAAGACGTCGCTCCATGCTTGCGCATGAAGAATTCTAGTTCGTTTGATACTTCAAGTTCTGTTCGTCCTGGTTGAATATACGTCAAGATGTGTTGGAAGGTCGCGTCTGCGAGCTCCACCGCTTCCTTAATCATCTTAATCTCTGACGAATCCTTAATCAAGCGTAGGTTTTCAATGATTCCTGTCGTCGGAACAAGCTCGATTGCCGAAGCTTGATCGTACGCTTCAAAAGCACCGAGTGTCATCGCATCCTTTTCGACACCAACCGCGCGAACACGCGCTCCTGCCATCAATTCGCCCATCGTCTCTGGAATCGACCGTTCGATTTGGACGATCTCCATTCCTTTAACTTGGTCTGCCGCTTGCTCCGTGTAACGGAAATCCGTCACGAAGTACGCTTGCTCTTCTGTTACGAGACATGCACCACTTGAACCCGTGAAGCCGGAAATGTAACGAATGTTCTCTGCTTTCGTGACGAGTAATCCTGGAAGGTCCCGTTCCTTTAAAGCTGCTTGTAACGCCTCGATCCGTTGTTTCATGATTGATTTCCCCCTTGTTCCGATTGTTGTAAAGCTTGAAGTGCTTCCGTTGCCAGACGATATCCCGTCATGCCAAGTCCAGCAATGACGCCTTGACAGACGGATGCGATCATCGAATGATGACGGAAGGATTCACGTGCATGGACATTCGATAGATGGACCTCGATGACGGGTGCTTCGATCGCAGCGATCGCGTCACGTAACGCGATACTCGTATGCGTATAGGCAGCCGCATTGAAGACGATGCCGTCCGCTCCCCGTTCCTCGTGAAGAACATCAATCAGTCGTCCTTCATGATTCGATTGTTCAAACCGAAACTGAATGTTCGGAAAATAAGCGCGAAGGTCGTGTTCTAAGTCGGCTAATGTCGCCGTTCCATATGTATCCGGTTCGCGTGTTCCGAGTAAATTCAAGTTTGGTCCGTTTAATATCAAGACACGCAAAAAAAAACACCTCCTAGAATTCCTTTTCATTGTATCATAACCCGATTTCCGACTCCTAAAGATTACCTCGTTTTGACGAGTCGAACATAGTTTTTTTAGCGTAAATCAAGTACACTGACGATACACCTAATTTTAATGAAGACGGGATGCGTTCAATTATGAAAACGACTAATCCGCCAGTCGGTGGTCAAGCCATCGTCGAAGGCGTCATGTTCCAAAATGCGACCCATGCAGTCTCCGCGATTCGTCGAAATGATGATTCGATCGAGACGTTTGCCCAGCAAAAACCGGTTCGACCACGAATCGCCAAAGGAAAACGAATTCCACTTTTGCGTGGTCTCTTTGCTTTGATGGAGTCCTCAGCGAATGGCGCAAGTCATATGAACTTCGCAAGTGATCGCTACGGTGTCAAACCGGGTGAAGAAGAACCGGAAGAGACGACTGCCAGTCCTTTGACGAAATGGCTCGGCGTAGCTGTCGTCGGGATCCTATCATTTTTTTTCGGTAAATTACTCTTTACGTTACTACCTGCTTTCCTTGCATCGCTATTCGATGTATTTCCAGCCTTGTCTGGACATGTCATTCAAAACGTCATTGAAGCAACAATTAAATTAACGCTTTTGTTCAGTTATCTCTACGTGATTTCGTTGACCCCGCTTGTCAAACGACTTTTCCAATATCATGGTGCTGAGCATAAAGTCATTAATTGCGTCGAGTCAGGACGTCCACTTACGGTCGAGAACGTTCGCGTCAGCAGTCGGCTTCATTACCGGTGCGGCTCGAGTTTCTTGATCTTCACCGTCATCGTCGGATTTTTCGTCTATCTGATCGTGCCAACGGATCCGCTTTGGTTGCGTCTCGTCTGCCGAATCGCTTTATTACCGGTCGTCATCGGTCTCTCGTTTGAAGTGTTACAGCTGACGAATAAAGCACAGCACATTAAAGGACTTCGCGTCATCGCCTTGCCTGGCCTATGGTTGCAGTACTTGACGACGAAGGAACCGGATGATTCACAGATCGAGGTTGCGATTTATGCGTTTGAAGCATTAGAAAAACAGGAACATAACCTACATGAGAATGCACTGGGTTAATCGATAACAGGGGTGATATTATGATCAGACAACGCATTGGTTCTACATTTGCACTCGTCGTGTTACTGTTCGCTTTTGTCGGCTTCGGATATAAACTCGTCAACAATCCAAGTAGTCTGTTTTCACAATTGCTGTTCTTCGGGATTACCGCCGGGATTATCTTCTTACTCTTTAAGTTCCTGACTCGTAATCGAAGCGTCGGAAATGGTGCGAACGCTCAGTACCGAAAATCCGTCGCTCAATCAAAAAAAATGCACGGCTCTTCGAATTCTGTTCGCCGGACAGACTTTAAGAAAAAACCGGTCAAGTCTTCAAAAGCGCCGGCATCGAATAAAGTCAGACCGTTGCGGGATCGTTCAAAAGCGCCTCACCTGACAGTCATCGAAGGAAAAAAAGGTAAAAAGAAAAAACGTGCTTTCTAAATTTCAAAAGTACATTAAAAAGGAGATTCGTCACGCGACGAATCTCCTTTTTTCGTGTTCAATCCGTTTCGACCCAACCGATATACGGTAAATTGCGGTATTCCTCAGCACAATCGATTCCGTACCCAACAACGAAGTAATCCGGAATCTCAAAACCGACATAGTCTGCGTCGAGTTCTACTTCACGACGTGCCGGTTTATCAAGCAATGTACACACCTTTAGAACTCCAGGTTGATGCAACTTCATGTGATCACATAAGAAATGGAGCGTTCGTCCTGTGTCGATAATATCTTCGATGACGACGACATATTTCCCTTGCACATCGAGATCGAGATCTTTCTTCAACTGGACACGCCCTGAAGAGACGGTCTTTGTTCCGTAAGAAGAGCACGCGACTGTATCAATTTGAACGCTTCCTTTGATTTCGCGCATCAAATCCGCAGCAAAGACCATCGACCCTTTCAACACGACGACAAGAACGATTTGACGTCCGGCAGCATCTGCTTCAATCTGTTGTGCTAATTCACGGACTTTTTCTTTTAGTTGTGACTCAGACACTAACTTTTCTTTAATCGTAATTTCCATGACCAGGTGCGAACACCCGTCACCCCCTTCGTCCATTTTCAGGCTCAGTATAACATAACACCTTTTAAATGCGCACTTTATCATTAAATTGTAATGGAATGTTCGTGTTTAAGATGATCTCTTAGAAAAAAAGTATAAAAAAACAAGCCTCAATCCTCTGGATGGGCTTGTTGATAGCGATGCAGTTCCTCTTTCAAACCAGGACGTTCTGCGAAGAACTGAATCATTCCGTTGATCTTATCCAATGCTTCGATACTAATATGATGTTCGATTCCTTCGACATCCTTATAGATCAGTTCTTCATCCACACCAACGAGACGAAGAAAATCTTCAAGTAAGGCGTGTCGTTCCACGAGACGCTTTCCGATTTTGCGTCCTTTAGGCGTCAGCATGAGACCCCGATACTTTTCATAAACGAGATACGTCTCCCGGTCGAGCTTTTGAACCATCTTCGTTACCGAGGACGGGTGAACTCCTAACGACTCCGCTATATCCGATACGCGGGCATACCCCTTATCTTCAATCAGTTTATAAATTTGTTCCAAATAATCTTCCATACTCGGAGTTGGCACGACATCACCTTCCCATTTCATTCATTAGCGTTTCCAGTTCCACTCATCACTACGGTATTTCTCGGCAAGACGTTCAATCTCCTGCCACTGCTCGCTAGTGAACGTTAATGGAACGAACGACAAATCAAGCGCCTCTTCGAAGCCTTTCGTGAACGCTTCTCGTACCTCGTCAAATGCGACTGCGCGACCTGCTAGCTCATTCAAAGCGACAGCTTTTCCTGAAAAACGCGCTTTCATCCGTTCGCGCGTCGACTCATCATCATACAAGAAACAATCAAACAATTCACCTTCATCGACAGAGAGTGGGACCGAACCGTGCTGCAGAACAACGCCTTGATGGCGAACTTGTGCACTTCCGGCGACTTTCCGTTTTCCAACAGCGAGTTCATAATACGACGCTGCATCAAAACAAACGGCTGATTTCGGCTTCCGTAATTCTTCCTTTTCCTCTTCCGTCAACGGAACGGAAAATTCGACCGGAATGCCGAGGTGATGGTATCCTTTGCGAATTCCTTCCGTCAACATCCGATAACTTTCGATGACCGTGCGTGGTAAACCTTCTGTATCTTCTGGGATGACGACACTGTATGTCAACTCGTCTGCGTGCAAGACAGCGCGCCCTCCTGTCATCCGACGCACGATCGGAATCCCGAGCTCCGCGATCCGCTTTCGATCGATATCACGGGTTGCCCGTTGAAAATGACCAACGCTTAATCCACGTGGTTCCCATGAGTAAAAACGCAGCGTCGGTGCGATTTCACCACGCCCGACGAACTGAATCAATGCTTCATCAATTGCCATGTTCATTGCCGGCTCCATTGCCGGCGTCGTCAACACTTGCCACTCTCTGTTCACTTGAGCACCCCCAAAACGTTTCCGTCTTAGTGTATCAAACCCATTCTCGGTCGCGCAATCACGAGTCGATTGCCGAAATCGATTTCGTTGACTATAATGAAACAGAGGTTAAACGAACGAAGGGGTTGGAAGTCGAATATGGAAACTGGAACTATCATTACGATCGTATTATGGGTCGCGCTGATCGCCTACATCGCTTGGCGTTTCATGCCGGTCAAAGGCATCACGAAATTGTCGCAAGAAGAATTCCGTGCGAACTACCGTAAAGCACAAATCGTCGATGTTCGCGAGACACAGGAATTCAAAGGTGGACACATCGTCGGTGCCCGTAACATCCCGGTCAGCCAAATGAAGATGCGCTCGAAGGAATTACGAAAAGACATGCCGATTTATTTGTATTGTCAAGGTAGCATGCGTTCTTCACAGGCTGCAAAAGTCTTGAAAAAAGCTGGTTATACGAATCTTTATCAGTTAAAAGGCGGATTCAAGCAGTGGTCAGGAAAAATCAAACGGAGCTAATGCTTCGTTCATCGCAAAAAGAGGATCTCTCCTTCGTCGGAGAGGTCCTCTTTTTTATGAAGTAGCTTATGCGTGTACTTCTTGTTTTGGTTCGTAGCGTAAGACCGGTTTTCGAGCAGCAAGTGTCTCGTCCATCCGTTTGACGACCGTCGTGTGTGGTGCATTTAAGACGACATCTGGTGTCTCTTCGACCTCTTTTGCAATCTGGAGCATCGCATCACAAAAGGCATCGAGTGTTTCTTTTGACTCTGTTTCCGTCGGTTCGATCATGATACACTCCTCGACGTTCAACGGGAAGTAGATCGTTGGTGGATGGTATCCAAAGTCAAGCAGACGTTTAGCGATATCAAGCGTCCGGACACCTAGTGCTTTTTGACGTTTACCCGACAAGACGAATTCGTGCTTGCAATAGACGTCGTATGGCGCGTCATACGCACCTTTGAGACGAGCCAACATATAGTTCGCATTCAAGACCGCTTCTTTCGAGACGCGAGCGAGACCTGCCCCACCCATCGTCCGAATATAGCTATAGGCACGAACGTTGATGCCGAAGTTACCGTAGAATGGTTTGACGCGACCGATTGCTTCCGGACGATCGTAATCGAGGACATAACGCTCTTCTTCTTTGCGGACGATTGGTTTCGGTAAATACGGAATCAAATCTTGTTTGACCCCTACTGGACCCGACCCTGGTCCGCCGCCACCGTGCGGTCCTGTGAACGTCTTATGCAAGTTCAAGTGAACGACATCAAAGCCCATGTCCCCTGGACGAGCAATGCCCATGATCGCATTCGAGTTCGCACCATCATAATAGAGTTTTCCACCTGCTTCGTGAACCGCTTTTGCGATTTCGACGATATCCGACTCAAACAGACCGAGCGTGTTTGGATTCGTCAACATGAGTGCCGCTGTATCGTCACCGACTTTTTTCTTTAAGTCTGCTAGATCAACGAGACCACGTTCATCCGATAAGACCGTCACGGTATCAAATCCAGCGACTGATGCCGATGCCGGGTTTGTTCCGTGCGCGGAGTCCGGTACGAGGACTTTCGTCCGTTTAAAGTCACCGCGTGCATGATGGTAGGCCTTAATCAGCATCAAGCCTGTCCATTCACCGTGTGCTCCCGCCGCCGGCTGGAGCGTCACTTCATCCATTCCTGTGATGACTGCGAGTTTTTCTTGCAGATCATACATTAAACCGAGTGCCCCTTGGACACTTTCGACTGGTTGAAGCGGGTGAATGTGTGCAAACCCAGGGAGGCGTGCCATATCTTCATTAATTTTCGGGTTGTATTTCATCGTACATGACCCGAGTGGATAGAATCCAGAATCCACACCATGGTTACGGTTCGAGAGTGCCGTGTAGTGACGGACGAGATCCAGTTCAGATACTTCCGGTAGCGCCACGTCTTCCTTCCGTAACATCGAAGCCGGTAACAATTCTTCTACTGCCACCTCATCGACAGTCGGTAACGGTAAGCTAAAGGCGATACGACCCGGTTTAGAAATTTCAAAGATCAATGTTTGCTCATTCATGTGTGAGTCCCCCTAACGCTGTCACGAATTGATCCAACTCTTCATTCGTCCGTAATTCCGTTGCACAAACAAGCATTTCATTTTGACGTGCCGCGTCATACGATCCTAACGGCAAACCGCCGATGATCCCGTGATCGAGCAATTGTTGACTCGCACGTGTTGCATCGATCGGTAGCGTAACGACGAATTCATTGAAGCTCGGTCCATCGTCAACGATCGTAAAGCCAGCCTGTTTCAGCTTTTGTTTTAAGGCATGTGCCGTTTGCAAGTTGCGTGTCGCGAGTTCCCGGATACCCCGTTTTCCGAGTGCACTCATCGCGATCGAAGCAGCGAGTGCATTCAACGCTTGGTTCGAACAAATGTTAGATGTCGCCTTGTCACGGCGAATGTGTTGTTCACGTGCTTGTAACGTCAGAACGAAACCGCGTTTCCCATTCTCATCGACGGTCTGCCCAACGAGACGTCCCGGAATCTTACGCATCAACGCTTTTGTCGTCGTGAAATAACCACACGTCGGTCCACCAAAACTTTGTGGAATTCCGAACGGTTGGCAGTCTCCGATCGTTATGTCAGCGCCAAGTTTACCTGGTGCTTCTAAGATACCGAGTGCCAGTGGATTCGCAGAGACGATGAACAGCGCACCACGAGCATGAGTCGCATCGGCCAATGCTTGTAGTTCTTCGACACGACCGTAGAAGTTCGGATACTGCACGATGACACAGGCGACGTCTTCGATGGCATCGAGTTGATCGATCCGTGTGACACCTTGCTCAAGCGCCAACGTCTCGACGTTTAGTCCTGGACCGTTCGCATACGTCCGAACGACATCGTGTGCCTCCGGGTGAACGCCGTCTGAAAGAACGATCGTCTTTTTCTTCGTATGGGCACAAGCAAGCATAGCCGCTTCCGCTAACGCCGTGATACCGTCATACATCGACGAGTTCGCGACATCCATCCCTGTCAATTCACAAATCATCGATTGGAATTCAAAAATCGCTTGTAGTTCACCTTGCGAAATCTCTGGCTGATACGGTGTATAGGCAGTGTAAAACTCTGAGCGCAGTAACATATGATTGACGACAGCAGGTGCATAGTGATCATAGATGCCTGCGCCAAGGAACGATGAATATTGTTTCGTATTCATGTTTTGGTCGGCAAGCTTCGATAGCGTCCGAATCAAGTCCGTTTCCGGAAGTGGCACACCGACTTCTTCCAATGTACCGTTATCACGGACGGATGCCGGGATATCAGCGAGTAAATCTTCGATCGATGCTGCACCGATCGTCTGTAACATCGCCTGCTCATCTTCTGCTGTCATTGGTAAATAACGAAAATCCATAGAAATATCCCCCTTATTTCGTGCGACGATAAAACGGTGTCGCTGTTCGTTTCGTTGCTAAACGTTTTCCGCGTACTTCCACTTCAAATTGCTCTTGTTCCGCTACTTCTGCAGGAACGAGTGCCCAAGCAATCGCTTTTCCGACTGTCGGCGGCAACGTACCTGTCGTCACCACACCAACGACTTCCCCGTCGTGCCAAACCGGTGCATCTTGACGCGCAATCCCTTTATCGAGTAATTCAAGACCGATCAAGCGTCGCGGTGCTCCTTGTTCTTTCTGTTGCAACAAGACTTCCGAACCGACGAACGGTTTGACTTGTGGTTTGACCGCAAAGCCCATTCCCGCTTCGATTGGTGAAATCGTTGCTGATAATTCATGTCCATAAAGTGGAAGACATGCCTCAAAACGTAATGTGTCACGTGCCCCGAGCCCGCATGGTACGACACCTTGCTCAAGCAGTGCTTGCCAGACAGCAGGTGCGTCACCAGCTGCCATGTAGAGTTCGAACCCATCTTCCCCTGTGTACCCACTGCGTGAGACGATCATTTCCACTCCTGCAACCGTCCCACGTTGGAACTTGAAAAATCCGATCTCTGATAAGACAAGTGGTGTCATGCCGGAAAGGATGGCTTCCGCACGTGGTCCTTGGACCGCAATTTGACCATATTGTTCCGATTGATTCTCAAGCGTGACGTCTCCTGTTAGATAGTGACGTAAATGTTGTTCGTCTTTTTCAATGTTCGAAGCATTGACGACGAGAAGATAGTCCGTTTCTGCCAAACGATAGACGAGTAAATCATCCACTGTCCCACCGTCTTCTTGGCATAAGACGTTATATTGCGCTTGCCCCACCGCAATCTTCGAAATATCGTTCGATAATGTAGCTTGTAAAAACGTCAGAGCATCCGGTCCGCTGACGAACAGTTCTCCCATGTGCGAGACATCGAACATGCCGACGTTCTCCCTTACTGCAACGTGTTCTTCTTTAATCGAGGAAAACAAAACTGGCATTTCAAATCCCGCAAAATCCACCATCTTACCGGTTTGCGAAACCGTCTCGAATAACGGTGTTCTTTTCAATGTCGTTTGACTCATACAAATCCCCCTATTTACGAACGTTTTCGCTCTCTCTTCTCTTTAATGTTCCATTTTCAAATCCATCTTACCAATTAAAATCATAATTATCTAGTATTATTCGGAAAAAGGAACATACGAAAAAGAGAGAAAGGACCCTGTCCCTTCTCTCCTATTGTTTCATATTCTTCCCATGAAAGCCATTTCAAAATTGTTTGATTCCGGCAGTTCGTTTGATTTCCTCCTGGAGTCGACGACCTTCCGTCACCAATTGGCTCGCTCCTTGCTTCACACGATTTCCTTCTTCAGTGATTCGATTGATATTCCCTTTGATTTGATCGATTCGCTGCGTCGTATGATCAATGTTCGTCTGCAAGGTTTGCTGACGAATCGTAAAGCGCTCCATCAGTTGTTTTAACTGCCGAATATCCTGAGACAGCTTCTTTTTGTAAAGACTGAATCCGAACAACACGAGTCCTATGATAGCCAATAAAATAATACCTAACGTAATCCAAATCATGACTTCTCCTCCAATACAGTTTCAATCGCACGCGTTAATTCTTCGATTGATGCCGTTCCTTCAAGTCGGACAGTAGCTACTCCAGCATATAAGGAATAGCGACGTTCAAACAATCGTCTCACTTGTTCCCGTTCTGTCACGAGTGGACGATTCGGATCAGCGGCGATACGTTCCCAAATCAAATCAAAGGGTGTATCGATCCAGACGACTGTTCCGGACTCCTGCATGTACAGTCGGTTCTCTTCCCGTTCGACGATCCCGCCACCCGTGACAACCACTTCCGCATTGCTACTCTTCAACAATTCGCTTTCATGTGTACGAAACCCTGCTTCGCCATGCTCAGCGAAAAAAGCGGTAATCGTTTGTCCATGTTCCTGTTTGAACCGTTCATCCAGTTCGTCGACCTCGTATTGTGAACCCAATCGATGTCCGACAGCTGTTTTACCAGTTCCCATAAACCCAATCAAATAAACCTTACTCATGTGTGACGACCGCCTCGATTCTTTGACCATTCTCTAATCTCGCTTCCATTTTAAAGCCTTTATCGGTCGCTGTACAGCTGACTTGTCCGATTGGGTAGCGGAGGGTCTCGTCCTTCGTACAATCTGCTTTCGCCGCTCGAATGAGAGACTCGAGTTGAAGGGCTTCTTGCTCTAACTGATGATGCCGCATCTCTTCGTCAATTTGCTGACAAGAAATCAAGAGTACGACTCCCATTCCTAGAAGTAACAGTAACGTTTGAATCAAGATGAATCCTTCCTGACGCATCGGAAGGAACGTCTGCTGTCGTTCAACTGAATCGAGAGAATCTCGGCATCCCCTGTCACGGTATATTGTTTGACATCGCGGGCGTATGTCAGTTCACCTCCCTGTTCTTTCTTGAGACGTAGTTGATCTTGCACACGGACGAGACGCCACTTTTCAGCTGTCTCTCCCGGATTGACGTCCATTCCACGAATCTCGTCTCCGAGGCGCTCACACATCGTACTGCGCCACATCAGTCGTTCCACGGTATGAAAGAACAATTCTTCATTCATTCGGTTGACTTCCGGCGGACGAACGAGTGGGGTCAGTGTCAAGATTGCCAGCAGAAGAAGTGGGCTCAGCCATAGGACGAATGACAGTTCGAGAAGGGTCATTCCGGATTCCGCTCGCAAGACACATCGTTTCATTGCACCACGCTCCTTGTTTCAGGACATAGGACGCTGTTCGGTTTTCAACTTGATCCGTAGCCATCTGCTCAAGCTGTTCCGTCTCTTGTTCCCATTTCATTTGTTTCGTCCGTAAATCGAGATAAGGATCAATCGCTAACATCATGAAGATACCGATTGCAACGATAGAAAGCATTACTTCAAGCAAAGAGAAGCCCGCTTGGCGTTCGTTCTGCATACTTCTCACCTCACTTTACGGATTGCCATTTGATAATTCCCAAGTAAGAATTTGATTTCATATTCGGCTGTTGCCGAACGGCAAGACCAGGTCGCTGCATAGATCGAGTGATAGCTTTTAAAATAGATGATGCGATTCGAGGGCGGAACGGTACACGTATGACCATTTTGGAATGTCCGTTGCCATAACAACCGGTCATCCGCAAGGACAAGGTATCCTGTACCGTCTCCTCGAAATCGAAACTGCATCAATGCTTGATCTTGCTTTGAGTACTGCATGAGTCGAAGTGTCTGAATATCTTGTTCCATCAGACGAACCTCTTGTTCAAGCGGAATCCAGTCCGGTCGTTTTTCAAACAGTGCCGGCAACAAAAAAACAAGTAAACAAGCAATGATTGTCAGCACCGCCGTCATCTCAAATAAGGTAAAACCTTGTTCACTTCGTAAGTTCGCCAGTCTTCGGATCATACGTATACGTCTCCTGATCACAGACGAGGGCATTCGGTTTATCAGCTGTTCCGCGGTTGATCGTCTGGAGCGATTCCGGATACTTCTTTTCTTTCGCATAATACAAATTAACCTCCGAGCGAATGACGCGAATGTTCGCCTCACAACTGACACCTTTCGCCTGGTCCTTTCCACTTGTCATCGTTGGAATCAAAACGAGTAGTAACAATGAAATGATCAATAAGACGGCTGCCATCTCAAGTAAGGTGAATCCGTCTTGTCGTTTTAAGAATTGTTTCATCGTATCGTCTCCTCTGTTTAGAATGGAAGCTGCTGTATCGCTAGCTGAATCGGATAATACAAGATGAGAAACAACGTTCCCGTCATGATCGTCAATCCACCGTACAAAATCGGCTCGATCCATAACAACTTTTTCTCTAGTTCCTCTTCCATCGACTCATGCAAGAGTGTCGCTTGTTCAAGCAACAACGGACCAAGATCGCCACTTTCCCGCGCCAAATGGACGATCCCAATCGTCTCGGCTTCGATGATTTCATCTTCGCCAAGCGCTTCTGCAAGTGGTTCCCCTGCCTGTTGTTTAGCATGTAGACGAGCGTACAAATGTCCTTTTTTATTCGCTTGTCCTTGCTCGAGGTGACGAAAGGTCTCTTCAAGCGAGAAGCCAGCATCGATGAACGATCCTACTTCGATCGTGAATAAATAGCTGTAGTAGAGACGAATCAAACGCTGTAACGGTTTCAGTCGTAAAATACGGTTTAACGGAAAGAAGCGAAAAAAGAGGTAACCGGAGGTTAACAAAATAACGGGAATACTTGCGAGCAGATATTTCGCAGAGGGGTGAAGAAGGAGATGCAGAAATGAGGGGAGAGTCTTCGGGTCCGACATCTCAAGGAGAGACGGAAATACGTAGAGGGCGTAAAAGAAGAACAGGAGGAATAGACTAGTCGCTAGAACAAGCGGATACCGGATCATCTTCCAAAACTTCGATCGCATTTCTGTTTCGAGGTCGAGCAGTTTCACGATTTGGCGAAGGACGAGCAACGGTCGTTCTGTCCTTTCTCCAACAAAAAGAAGTCGTTTTAAAGTATTCGTTAACGCAAGCGGTTCAAGCGATGCTGAAAAGGAGTCTCCTTTTTCAAGACAGCGTTCCATTTCTCCGACTACTTCCGCGAACGGCTGACGCTCGAATCGTTTTAAAATGAGTAACGTCTCTTTCGCGGAAATGCCTTTTGATAACAAGCGATGATATCGTTTTAAGAACCGACTTTGATCGCGGCTTGTAAGTTTCTGACGGTACAGCGGACATCCTCTCCTTTTCGCTCGAGATGAATGATGCGTTGACAGACAGCCAGTTCTGACTCTTCGATACCTAAACTGCGCAATCGCAATCGCGCCTCATCAATACTTCCAGCGTGTAACGTAAACAACACGACGTGACCACTAAGTGCGGCATTCATCGTCAAACGTGCTGCCTCTCTCGTCCGCACCTCACCAAAAGCAATCCAATCCGGATCCGCTCGCAATATTTCTTCAAAACATCGCGTAGCAGTGAACCCTGCTTTTTCATTTAGTTCCAGTTGCAAGACGTTTGGTACCGTACACTCCACCGGATCTTCAATCGAGATGATTCGTTTTTCTTCCATCGCACTCATCAAGGAATATAACATCGTCGTCTTTCCTGCGCCTGTCGATCCAGAAATGACGATACACCCGTGTCGTTGTTCAGCTAACCAAGCGAAGTCCAATTGATCGTGTAACGTTCGTAAAGCCGTTTCTTGAGAGACCGTCGAACGATAAAATCGCCACGACATTGCATCTCCTTGTCGACTCGGTAACAACGAGACGCGCATGCCCTTTTTCCCGTGCGGATACAAACCACTTTGCGGAATCCGCTCGTTCTGTTCCTTTAAGTTCGCCTCATAGCGGACATGACTGACAAGTGTCCGGTAACGCGTGAGTTCTACCTCTTCTTGTTCACACAAACCGTCACCTGTTCGACAAACGATTCGGACGCAAGCTTCATTCGGCACGAAATGAACATCTGTTGCACCAAGTGATTCGAATCGTTCCATGAGTTGTGTCGTCCATTCCTTCATTTCTCTTCACCTCCTTACCGCAAACAATACACAAAAAAAAGAAGCCGACCAAACCGGCTTCTTTACGATACGTGTGCAATTGTCCGATGTTTACGCTTCGCCAATGTCTCAAGACCTGGTTTATCGTATCCGATAACAAGTTGTTTTCCATCAGTGATGATTGGACGGCGTAATAATTTCGGATTGTCACTCATGAGGCGTAATAACTCACTGAGTTTCATGTCTTCAATATCAATGCCGAGATCTTTGAAGGCTTGACTGCGTGTTGCGAGCAAACTTTCAATCCCATCCGTCGATAATTTCAACAGTTCCATGAGTTCATCAACTGTTGGAGCATTTCTGAACAGATGACGTTCCTCTACATCAACATGTTCCTCTTTTAACCATGATTTCGTTTTACGACATGATGTACAACTTGGATATGTGAAAAAGACTAGTTCATTCGTCATTTTTGCTCCTCCTCTCAAAGTGTGGGGTTTCATTACAGTTACTATAGCATGCCATTTTGACCTTGTACATCTTTTGTACAACTATTGTACAACTTTTTTTGAAACTTCATCTTTTGTTCACAGTTATTACTTAACAATCACTAGAACAGGATAGACGAATGATTGTTTGCTTGGTAAAATAAGTACGTATATTGACTATCTGTCGGATTTAGGGGGTTATAGGAATGGGGAGAATGTACCGCGTACTCGGTTTCTGGACTGGTATTATCGCAGTCATGGCATTTATCGGCGCATTGGGTGGCGATGCAAGCTCAAGTGAGCATACGGATTCATTTTTAGTCATGGGCTTCGTCTTCTTAGCACAAACTGTCTTTTTTGCAGCGCTTGGTTACTTGCGCTTAACTGAAAAAACGTATGTCTATATCTTTGGAGCTTACTTAACTGTATTTTTCATCGTCTTTACGTACTGGTCAAACTTCCAGATGTAATGAAAAAAACTCGTCATCCTTTCGGATGGCGAGTTTTTTTGTCAGAGGAATGGATTCGATTTCATCTCTTGACGAATCGTTGTACTCGGACCGTGCCCTGGATAGACCGTCGTATCTGCTGGTAATTCCGCGATGATTCGATCGAGCGAACGCATCAGCACGTCTTGATCCCCACCATAGAGATCCGTTCGTCCGACGCCTTTCTGGAACAAAAGATCTCCACCGAACGCGATTCGCTCTCCTTTAAAGTAGAACGTCACACTTCCTGGTGAGTGCCCTGGCGTCTCAAGAACATGCATCGAAAAGCTACCGATCGTCAATCGTCCTGGTTGCAACAGATGATCTGCTGGTTTCATCCGCATCGGCGGCATACCGAATTTTGCTGAACCATTCCATTCCGGATTACCGAGCCAACCTGCTTCTTCCGTATGGACATACACCGGTGCTTCCGTGAAGCGCCGTAACATATCGACACCTCCGATGTGGTCAAAATGGGCATGCGTCAGGAGAATTCCTTTTAAGGTAGCTCCTCGACTTTCAATTTCATCGAAAAAACGCATATCCTCCGTTCCCGGATCAATGACGAGACATTCTTTGTCCTTAAATAACAAATAACCATTCTCAGATGCCATACCAGAAGTGATCATTACGATTTCCATTCTATAAAACCCCTTTGCAATAGACTCTTTCCCTACTATACACGAAATTGTCGAAAGTTCCTGCAACGTCCTCTCGACTTTATCCCGCGAGTCGGATAAACTAAAAAGTGAGATTTAAGTGAAATCTTCGTGAAATTCATAACGTGATTGTTTAAGGGGGAGTACGTCATGCATTTGGATCAACCAATCGGTTGGCTTTTCTTCTTCGTCGCACTCGTCGGCGTTTGGGCCGTCGTTCGTTCACTTAAGAAACGCCAAATGTTTCCACTCGTATTCGCAGGTCTGACTGTCGTCTTATTCGGCTGGTTCGGGATTGCGACATTGATTTACGGCGGTATTCCATCGTAATCAAGATACGCTAAAAAGAGAGAGGCCTCGTGCATCTCTCTTTTTAGTTGTCTTTCTACAAAAAAAAAACGAATCCACTCGAAAGTAGATTCGTTTTCCTCATCTTATTTTGAAGTTTGAAGGAAACGGAGCAAGTCACCATAGATGACTTTATCTGAAAGACCTAATTCTTTCTCAGATTGCTTCGTAGATTGTTTACACATCTCCGCTAGCTCACCGTCTTTCACTTCTTCACCAGTCTGACGATCATAACATGTTTCCTGCGTATAGACCGTCTTATCTGTTACAACAGAGCCATCGCGGAACAGCGCATAATCCTTGTGCTGCTTCGAGAAGAGATCGGTACCGAACAACACTTCATTCTTGAAATCTTGTCCTAACAGATGAAGCAATGTCGGTTTAATGTCGATTTGACTCGCGACGTCTTCATGTTTGACACCTTTCGTTTGACCCGGTAAATGGATTACGAACGGCACACGTTGCAATTGTGCGACATCATACGGCGTCAACTCATCTTTGTTCATAAGTTCTGCCATCGCGGCATTATGGTTCGTCGAGATACCATAGTGGTCGCCATAGACCATGAAGATCGTGTCATCCCACGTACCATCTTTTTTCAGACCCTCGATGAATTTACCGAGTGCCATATCTTGATACGCTAGTGCCTGAACGTAGTGGTTCAGCGTTGTAGAACTTGTCTCAAGCGGTGGTACAAGTTCATCTTCTGGTTTTGGCATCTCAAATGGATAGTGGTTCGTCAATGTGATGAACTTCGAATAGAACGGACGTGGTAAATCTTTCAACATCGGCAATGACTGTTCAAAGAATTTATCATCGAGCAAGCCCCACTCCGTCAAATCTGCTGGATCCCCTAAGTCATAATCCGTCTCTGAGAAGAAACGATCGACGCCAAAGCTATTGTAGACGATGTCTCGGTTCCAGAACGATTTGTTGTTCGCATGGAAAACAGCTGAATAATAGCCATCTTCTTTCAACATTTCAGGAGTTGCCCGGAATTCGTTTTCTCCGTTCGTAAAGAATGCTGCACCGCGTCCAAGTGGATAGATCGAGTTCTCAAGAATGAACTCAGCATCTGCCGTTTTCCCTTGTCCTGTATTGTGATAGAAGTTATCCCATGAATGCGATTCCTTAATCAACTTATTCAGGTTCGGTGTAATCTCTTGTCCGTTTGGTGCCTTTAATCCAACTGCAAAGGATTGTGCCGACTCAAAGGAAACGACGATGACGTTTTTTCCTTTGTACTTTCCAAACATAGCTGGGTTCGGTTCAGCATGTTTTGAATCAATGAAGCTTTGAACTTCCGACAGTTCAGAACTGTCCGCGAGTGCTTTTTGCGCAGATGTCTTCGACTGAATGAGTGCGTCATACATATGGAAGTTAAATGTTCCGATGTTTTTAACAAGCAATTCTCGGTCAAAGGCACGTGTGAGCAATTCTGGACGTTCTGTTTCAGCCAGCGTCAAGTTTCCAAGGAAAACGACAACTGCTGCAACGAATGCGAGAATCGCGCGTCCACGTGACGCAACATTTTTTGACATGTCCATTTTCCGTAAGAAGAACGGTAAGATGATCAAGTCACCGACGATCAATAAATCGGACCAGTTTAAAAGTGAACCGAGCGATGCAGAAATGGTCTCTGCATTTGATGTTTGGAACAATACCGGCAACGTCAGGTAGTCATTAAAGAAGCGGAAGAAAATGATGTCCGCATATAAAATAAGTGTCGCGACGAACAATGTGCCGTAGATGAACCATTTTTGAACATTTCCTCGGAAGAAGAAGCTAAACCCAAACATGAAGAGCGCTGAACTAATTGGGTTAATTAGTAGAATGAATGCTTGCGCAGAGTTTGTTACGGGAACGTTGAAGAAAAGTGTATACGCTAAATACGTTTTTAACCAAATCAATAAGGTCGCAATCCAAAAGAGCTTGTGCTCTTTATAGGTGCTGCGAACGCCTTGACCCATCTTTAGGCGCATTCGCGACCAGATGTTTGCGTCTTGCTGCATAAAAACCTGCCTCCTAATTTACATGTGCTTTCTGCTTTCAGTTCACACAACTTACATCATAATTTACATATACCCATATCACGTGAAAATTTTACGCTTAGTTTTACAAAAATGCAACTGGAATCCGGAAGATACTTAACAATCACATAATTACTGTACGTTTGTAAACAAAAAAAAGATTCGCCGAAGCGAACCTTTTACTGAAATTGAATATTATTATTTTTTGAGAAACATCTGCTTCGCAAGCCATGCACAGCCGATGACTCCGGCATCGTTTCCAAGCTCGGCAATCTTGAACGTCGTCGATCCGAAAACCCGTGGTAAAGCGAAGCGTTCGAACTGTTGACGGAGTGGTGCAAGCAATGTCTCGCCCGCTTTTGAGACACCACCACCGATGACGATGATTTCCGGGTTGATACTGTTTGCTAAGTTGGAGATGGCAAGACCGAGGTAGAACGTCACTTCTTCTACGACTTCCGTGGCGATCCGGTCTCCTTTCTCATACGCTTCGAATACGTCTTTCGCCGTCACTGCCTTGATGTCGTTGAGTAATGTTTCCTTCCCTTTGCGCTTCTCAAGACCAAGACGGGCAATCCCTGTTGCTGACGCGATCGTCTCAAGACATCCTTTGCGACCACATCCACATAGGACGCCACCTTCAGGCAACATCGTGATATGACCGATTTCTCCAGCCATTCCGACTGTACCATGCACGATTTGTCCGTTCGTGATCAGACCACCACCGACACCCGTACCGAGCGTGACCGCAAGGAGTTCGGTTGCCCCACTACCGGCACCTTTCCACATCTCACCGATTGCCGCTGCGTTCGCATCATTTTCAATAACAGCCGGTAAACCCGTCAAACGTTCGAATTCACCGATGAGTTCAAAGTTATTCCAACCGATATTGACCGCTTTCTCAACGACACCTGTATTGAAATCAATGAATCCCGGCGCACCGATGCCCGCTCCGACGAAATCTTCTGGTCGTTTATTGCTCTCTTGACACTTCTCAAAGAAGGATTTTGCGATATCTCCAGGAATTTGTACGCCATCATTCAAAATGACCGTCTCGATTTCCCACTTTTCTACGATGATCCCTTGCAAATCCAAAATTGCCATCTTGACTGTCGTTCCGCCGATATCAATGCCGAGTAACCATTTCATTGCTTCGTCTCCCCTATACTCATATAATGTCTGCTTCCTCATTTTACCGGACATAACCCGTTTGCGCAAAGGGTTGCACAATCTTAAATGTCATCGGATTGTGAACGCTTTAATTCATGTCGCAAGATTAGTTTTGCTGAATCGTACTGTCGTTGTTCCAAAACGCCTGCTTCTTGTAGTTCATCGAGTTCAAGCATCATCATCGCGATATCGGACGCTCGATCCCCAAGATAGATGAATGTCCCGTATGTCTTGAGTAACTGCTGTACGTCATACAGTGTCTTCATCGACCATCGGCTCCTTTACATAGGCATGTAGCAAATCATACGTCGCTTGTAACGACGTCTCATGCGTACGTTCGTACGAATGACTCGATTCGATTCCCGGACCGAACAATCCGTGCCGGACGTCGTGGCCCGCACTTACTGCTGCCGAGGCATCCGAGCTATAGAACGGATAGATATCAACTTTATATGGAATGCTATTACGTTGTGCTAAGCGTGTTAACTGGTGGCGTAAAGCTAAGTCATACGGACCAGAACCATCTTTGGCACAAATAGAGACTGTGAATTCATCGGAGTGTTGCCCCTCTCCTAGTGCTCCCATGTCGACCGCGATGTATTCTGCGACTTCTTCCGTGAATCCAGCATTTCCACCGAATCCGACTTCTTCGTAATTTGAAATCAGGATTTGGACCGTGTGTGGTAGCTCGATTGTTTTCCATTCCTTGATCAATTCAAGCAACAAAGCAACAGATGCTTTATCATCGAGATGGCGCGACTTCACGAATCCTGTTTCCGTATAGAGGAATCGCGGATCAAACGTTACGATGTCTCCTACTTCAATCCCCGCGACGCGCGTCTCTTCTGCTGTCGTCGAACGGATATCGAGCCGTACTTCGATATTATCAGCGGATCGTTCCGTTTTGTTCGTCTCGCGCGACGTATGAACACTCGAATGGTGGAACACGATCGTACCTGAAATCGTTTGACCGTCCATCTTGTGAATGAGACAGTTCTCACCTTCGATCGCTGTCCAAGCATATCCCCCCAGTTGTGATAAACGAAGTCGTCCTGTTGGTAAAATTTCTTTCACCATCGCTCCTAGTGTGTCGACGTGTGCCGTCAGTAACCGCGTGCGCGTTGAAGCACCAGGTAGTGTCGCTAAAATCGCTCCTTTTTCAAGCTTTCGATACGTGATCCCTTCTGCTACCAATCGTTTTTCTACATATGTAATAGCTTCTTTTGTCGAACCTGTTGGACTCGGAATCGAGACAAGCTCTTCAATCGTACGTATGACTTCTTTCATGTTCATTCGCTCCCTTTCAATCGGACTACGACGTGACATCCGCTTTGTTCTCATGATAACAAATATTCATTCTTTGCCGATACTGATATCCTACGGATACCATGCGAAAAAGCTGTAGCGCTTTTTTGCTACAGCTTCTTTCCACACCATCTCAAGAACTTAGACGTACTTCTTCATCCAAATATCATCACGATATGTGCCGTCTTCTAATTTTACGGAATCTGGATCTTCGGCATATACTTCAAAACCGAGCGACTCATAAAGATTTTGTGCGGCTTCGTTCCCTGATAAAACGGCAAGAATGACTTGCTCGACGTCCGGTAACTTCTTCGCTTCCTCGATTAAGGCTTCCATCAGAGCGCGACCAGTACCCCCACGATATTCAGGTGATACGTATACTCCGGAAATCATCGCTTTATGCGATTCACGTGACAATTCATATGGTTTGACCTGACCAAACCCAAACAATGTATCACCGTCGAACATACCAAGCCAAACCTCATCGGAGTCGGGTTCTCCCTCAAGTCCTTCTTGTACTTCGCGGAGCGGGGTTTGCTGTTCATCATCAAACGAATGACCGAATGCATCTGGATGATTTTTTAATCCCTCAAGGCGTAGATTCCAGTATTGTTCTGCATCCTCTTTAGTTAGTTTTCGAAAAGTATACATGACTGTCGGTTCTCTCCTTTTTGGGTATCATGACGTACAAAAAATGACGTAAAAACCCTTCTATCTCTTACTTAACCCTTTTCTAGTAAAATAAAACCTAGATTTTTCTCTTTTTACTACCGGACGAATAGATGTAATTATTAACGTGTTTGTTCTCCACATCAAAAAAACTCAAGTGTGGACAATATGAAGCAGGTCCGACACTTGAGTTTTTTGCTACTTTATTTCGTAACACCTTCATCATGATTCGTACGATTATCCTTGTAAGACGGGTTCAAGCGTCTGACGCAATACATCAGCAGAATGATGGAATTTCTTCAACTCTTCATCCGTCAATGAGACTTCAATGATTTCACGCACACCTTGACGATTGATGATGGCAGGAACTCCAATATGGATACCGGAAATTCCATACTGACCATCGACATGCGCACCGACCGTCAACAGACAGTTCTCATTTCCGAGGATGGCACGAACGATCCGAACGAGCCCAAGCCCAATCGCATAATAGGTTGCCCCTTTGCGCTCGATAATATGATAAGCAGCATCTCGGACGTTGATGTAGATTTGATCAAGATCTGCTTGAGAATAACGATCGTCTTCAGCAAGTAGTTCATCAATCGTTTTTCCATAAATGCGGCTGTTACTCCAGGCAGCGAATTCCGTATCACCATGTTCGCCAAGAATATAGGCATGGGCATTTCGGGAATCAATGTGAAAGTATTCTCCGAGCATTTGACGCAGGCGCGCTGTATCAAGCACCGTTCCTGATCCAAATACGCGGGATTTCGGAAGACCAGAATATTTCCAGGCAAGATGCGCCATGATATCAACCGGATTAGAAGCCACGACGATGATACCATCAAAACCGGAATCCATGATTTGACGAATCATTTCTTTCATGATCAACGCATTCTTTGCAACGAGATCGAGTCTTGTCTCACCTGGTTTTTGTGGAGCGCCTGCCGTGATGACGACGACTTCCGCTTCGCGGCAGTCCGCGTAGTCTCCAGCCCATATTCGCATCGGTGAAGAGCTAAATGGTGTTCCGTGGTTTAAGTCCATTGCCTCGCCCTCTGCTTTGGCTTTGTTGACATCAATGATGACAAGTTCTTCACAAAGTCCAGCTGTTGACATCTGATAGGCAAAGCTTGAACCGACTGCACCAGCTCCAATGAGGGCTACTCGTGTCACTTTCGCATGTAATTCCATATCGTTATGTCCACCCTTCCATTCGTCCTAAAAGTTTGTTAACTATCTCACAAGTAAATTGTAACATCTTTCACATTATTTGTATCATGTGAAATTAATCACATTTGTCCATTTTGTGTCATTGATATCCTAACATAAGGAATTACATGCTCACATACTTTCCAGTTACCAAAATCGAACGATGATAAACCCGATTCCGCTTGCCAAACCACTCGTTAAGACATTGACAACATCATTCCCTAAAAATCGAATGCCTGAAACGTAAGCTGTCGGTTGACCATGGTGCTCTCGCTTTTCCGTGTATTCCCCACAAACCGTACATCGGTAAACGCGTTGCCCTACCGCTCCAAATAGTGTATCCAGTAGGCTCCCGAGTACACCGATGCTTGTTACGAGTAAGACGTGTCTTAAAGAAAGAGAAAATATCCAATGCGCTGCTACAGCGATGAACGCAGCTCCTGCGATCGTACCGATCGTTCCAATCAGCGACATCGCTCCACTCGTTCCTGCTGGTACCCGTCGTAACGTTTTGAGAGACCACGGATCACGTCTTGAGAGCGGTCCGATTTCAGATGCCCACGTATCAGCATTCGATGCTGCGATGACGAATAGAAATAACAAGAGATACGCAAAATCCATCGTCATGGCATACGCTAAGGCAGCAACGAACGCTACCCCTCCATTCGCAAGGACTTGCCATCCGTCACGCGCGCCGTCTTTCTCAACGATGGAGTCGACCGATTGTTTTCTAGATCGTCCGACCTTCGATAACAGACTCGAGCTACCAAAGAAGAGTAAGAGTACTACTAATCCTTGCCAACCGAATCCGAATGAGACACCACTACCGACGAGCAGGGTCATGATAGCACCACTTGTCGTCAATAAACGAAAAGATCGTCCGGTCCAAGCAAGCAATAGACAAAACAAAATGGTCGCGCTCAACATCGGATGACCTCTAATTCAGTGACGATCAAGTCAACGGGGATATCAAAGGCTTCCACTTCGAAATCTGGAAGAAGTTGTTCAGAAAAGGCAATCGATACTTTACATCCTGTATATGGCACGAGTGCACGATCGTAATAGCCTCCTCCCCATCCTAAACGATAGCCGTCCCGACGATAGGCGCGACCCGGAACGAGGCAAAGCTCTGCTTGATCAAGTGAGGCGCGACGTGCTGAAGCGATCGGTTCAGCAATCCCCATCTGATTTGCTTGCAGTTGATCTTCTGGTCCATGTTCATAAAAGACCATCTCGTCTCCGACTACTTTTGGTATCAAGACCGTCTTGCCCTCTTGCCACGCTTGTTCAATCAGCATTCTTGTATCACATTCATTTCGAAAAGCTAACGTGATCGCGACACAGGTCGCTTGTTGCCATTCAGGTAGTAACAAGACATGTTCGTGAATCAATCGTTCCTTTTCCGCACGGTTCTCCATCACATCTAGTCGTTCTTTGATCAGACGGCGTACTTCTTGTTTGTTCATAGTTGTCTTCCTTTCTACAAAAAAAGCCATCACACGAAGTGACGGCTTCCATCTCAATTATTTCACTTCACGGTGAAGTGTGTGCTTACGGAGACGTGGGTTGTATTTCTTCAACTCAAGACGCTCTGGGTTGTTACGCTTGTTCTTTTTAGTGATATAAGTACGGTCACCAGTTTCAGTGCAAGCTAATGTGATTTTAACGCGCATGGGATTCCCTCCTATCTAGCTCTCGATGTATCAAGTGATTTTGCTTTACATAAGGTTAAGCATACTCAAGTATCGTACCAAGAAAGAAAAGGAATTGCAACTGTTCATCCGTTCTTTTTCGGATTCGTCACGTGTTGATATGGTTTTTCAAGGTTCTCTTCAAAACGCAACGGCTTCTTTTCGACGTGATACTCTTGTTCCACCCCGTGACGTGACTCTTCTCGTTCTAGATAAACGATTGCTGATTGGCGCAACGCGTCTCCTTCAAGTCGTTTTAAAGCAACGACTAGACCGCCTGAACGATCAGGCGAACGCTCACTTTCGACATCGTAGACGTTACTGACGAGTGGCAACTCTTTGATCTTAGCGATGGCTTGGGCAGCTGATGCGGTCTCCATGTTGAAATTGTGGATGACTGCGAAATCAACGATCTTACTCAAGGCTTGCGCTTGACGTAAGAAGGCTAAGTTTAGAGCCGCCAATTGGTTATAAGTCTGAACGAGCGGTAGACCCGTCACTTGCACTCCGTAAACATGAACGCCCTCTTCAAATCGATACGCCTCTGGATGTTCCGTGACGACATAGACATTCTCACCAGCAGCAGCGAGCCGTCGAGCGAGCTCCGAGGCTGGTCGGTCTGACGCATCATATTGTCGGACGAACAATAAGATGGCGTCTGTATTCCAAGATTTCTCACGCTTCACTGCCACGTAGTAATCATGTGCTGTCAAGAAGACATCCGGTTCAATATCTGAATCTTGAAGGAAAGGATATTCGCGATATCGATCATCCAACCATTCCACCGTCAGCTCCTCAGCATCCAGGCGACGCTCCGTTTCTTCAAAACGTAGGATGTGCTCCCGGAAACGATTCGCAGCATATTGAGCTGTCGTCTGTCCATCGAGGATGAACGGCCAGTCGCTCGAGACAGCGAGGAGGTATTCTCGAATGAGTTGACGCTTTGCTTTGACAGTCAACGCATCTTGATGACGATTTCGGGCTACGACACCTGCTAGTCTCTTCTCAAGTTGATGGAGATGACGAATCATCCAGTCATTCCGTTCATTGATCCAGACTTCCGCGTAGCCTTTTCGTCCCCACGTTCCCATCGCGACATGTGCCGTGTCGATGTCTTGGAAGTGACGTTCGAGGAAGATCGCCGGTGAAATCGACTCAATTCCTTGATCTTCTAAACGTTCCATCGCTTTACCGAGGAAGTCGGGACCTTCAAACCACCAGTGACCGAACAATTCGGCATCAAATGGTGCTGTGACAAGGAATGGTGGGAAGTTTTGTCCTTGATGCGCATCTAAATGTTCACCGAGTGCTTGTGCGAAGTCTGCTGCGTGCTCACTTGTCCGTTGCCATGCCCAATCACGGACGTAATAGTCTTTTTGATCCGTTTCTCCTGTTACGCGATGTAATTTCAACCCTGTATCATAACGTAGTCCCTCTGGGTGCATGAACTCAGCGATTTGATCCCACTCTCGATCGTACGCAAGGTCACGATAAAACTCGCGGTAATCCGGATGACCCGGGTATCCGATGACAGAGCTCCAGATTTTTCCGGAAATGATTTGATCACGCGGGAAAAGTGCCACACCGTGCGGCGAATAGACGGGTGCTCCGATTCCGTGTTTCGGTGACGGATCCGCGTTTAAGATTGAATGTTCGTCAACGAATGTATAACGAATGCCCTCTTCGTACAAAATACGGTCAAGTCCTGGCGTATACCCACACTCTGGCATCCAAAGACCAGTTGGACGGAATCCGTAATGACGTTCAAAACAGTTCAATCCTGTCTGAATTTCAGAACGTGCCGCTTGTTCGGACAACATGTGCGGACTGAATCCGTGCGTCGCCGTACAGGTAATCAAATCAAGATAACCTTGCTCCTTGTAATGACGGAATGCGCGGTTCAAATCTTTTTCCCAGTGAAGGAACGTATTCAATAAGTCTTGATAACGGTCTTGATAGAAAAGAAGCGCATCTCGTTCCTTTTGAGCAAGCTCTCGTTTTAGTTCCTGGCGAATCAAACGTAACGTATCCTCGATATGCTCGATATACCGCTCTTGAATCAATGGATCGGCAAGCATCTCGATGACGGGTGGCGAAATGCTGACCGTCCAGCCGAGCGGACGTGACAAGCGATCGACCTCCCACAATAATGGGATGTAGGTTTCTGAAATCGCTTCATACATCCACCGTTCTTCTAGACGATGCGCCTCTTCATGACGGATATATGGTAAATGTGCATGTAAGACGAGTGAAAAATATCCTTTTCGCATAGCATCTCTTCCTTTCCCTCTCTCTAATTCCATTACCGGACGCGATCGAAATAGGAATAAGGACGTAATACCTCGACCCATTCCGGTTGTTCGACCTCTCCGTATTGCCAATGATGCACGACTTCCGCGAACCGTCCATCCGTGACCGGTTCGTCGCGTGGCGTCTCGACTGGTTTTGAACGCAGTACTGGAACAAAGTCCCCGTCGATCGTTTGAATGCCCCATTCAATGATGTATGTAGTATTCGGGGCGACTGGTCGAACGAACCAAGCATTCGTCATTTCCGGTAGCTCGAATTGATACGTCCGATTTGCCTGTCCTTGTTCGTATTCAACAAGCGTGACATCAATGATGCGTAATTCTTTACGAAACGAATCAAACGTCGTGTGATAGTGCGTCTCTAGCAACTGTTTCGACAGTTCAGATAATTCCCAGTAGACGTATAACGCTGTCGGTGACTGAACGATGACATGGAGGATATCATCCTCGTAATGTGTCGCCATTCCAAACGCGTCGCGTTCGAGCGAAGGTACCACTTGCACAGACGGTACGACGTCTAATACCGGTGCAGTCGACTTTTTCGTCTGCTTGACCGTTTTTGATTTTACTTTCGGCGCTGCTACAGAAGGTTGTTCTGTTAACGATTTACGATATTTGGTCCAAGCATATTTGATTTTTCCTTCAGTCGTATCCAATTGAGCTGCGATTTGTTTTGTTGTCAGCCCTTGTTCCTTCATTTTAATGATTTGCTCAAGCATTCCCATTCCCAATCACCTCTCTGTCATTATTCACTTCTTTCCTATTCTACAAACGTGTTTCGAATCCCTTTACAAAAAAAGTAGGCAGAGGAAATTCCTCCTGCCTACTTGATTCATCCGTTTAAATCATAATGTTTTCCTTTTTCGAGATAGATCAGATGCTCTCCGACGTTCGTCAAATGATCACCCATCCGCTCGATGTAGCGGCAAATATTCGTGAATTGCATGACTTCATCGACGACGATCGGCTGAAGTGACATATGACGCATGTACTGGCGAAGTGCCTTATATGTCGTCTCATCAATGACGTTATCGAGATCAGACAGTGCTTTTGCTTTTTCGACATCTCCATCACGATAGGCGACGATTGCAGTTTCCGTCATATCCAGTAATGTCTCGAACGCTTCCTTCAACAACGAGATATCGATGACATACGGGAATGTTTCGACACGTAGAACCGCTTTTGAAATATTCCCCGCATAATCTGCAATCCGTTCAAGATCCGATGAAATCTTCATCGCCGTGATGATCCGTCGTAAATCCGTCGCAACTGGTTGTTGCTTCGCGATTAAGAGGATCGCATCATCGTTGATTTCGAGTTCAAGATCATCGAGTTCATTGTCGTTCGCAATGACACCACGAGCGATATCTTGATCATATTTTTCGAGCGCCTCTGCTGTCGTTGCGATTTGTTGCATCGTTTTTCGTGCTAGTAAAAAGACTTTTTGATCGAGTATTGCAAGGTTTTCTCCAAAAATTGTACGGTTCGCTGCCATTCGTCTCGTCTCCCCTTCTTATCCGAATCGTCCTGAAATGTAATCTTCCGTCCGTTTGTCGGTCGGATTTCCAAAGATCCGGTCTGTTTGATCGAACTCGACGACTTCACCATTCAAGAAGAATGCTGTTTTGTCAGATACACGTGCAGCTTGCTGCATGTTGTGCGTGACGATGATAATTGAGTAGTCCGATTTCAACTCTTGGACGAGTTCTTCTACTTTTAATGTAGAAATCGGGTCCAGTGCCGATGTCGGCTCATCCATCAAAATGACATCCGGCTCGATCGCGAGGCAACGCGCGATACAGAGACGTTGTTGTTGACCACCCGAAAGACCATAGGCATTTTCATTTAAGCGATCTTTGACTTCATCCCAAATCGCTGCTCGGCGTAAACTACGTTCCACGATCTCATCAAGGATTTTTTTGTTTTTAACGCCATGGACACGTGGACCATATGCGATGTTATCGTAAATTGATTTTGGGAATGGATTCGGTTGCTGAAAGACCATTCCGACAGACGTCCGTAATTCTTCAACACCATACTCTTTTTCAAAGATATTACGTCCGTGATACTCAATGACACCATTCGTCCGCACGATCGGAACGAGTTCGACCATCCGGTTCAATGTTTTGATGAATGTCGATTTACCGCATCCTGACGGTCCAATAATTGCCGTAACTTCATTTTTTTTGATATCAAGATTGACATCTTTAAGCGCGTGATCGTCACCGTACCATAAATTTAAATTTTTAACGTTATAGACGCTCTCGCGTGCTACTACTGGTTGGTTCATACGCTCTGCCCCTTCTGTGACGACTGATTTCGTATTCAGCTTCGTATCCATCATCTGTCTTCCTCCTTAAAAGAAATCCCTTCTATCTCGTTCGATTAATAGCGTTTAGAAAATCGGTTCCGGATCCAGATCGCAAGCGAGTTCATCGTCAAGAGAATGACCATCAAGATGATGATTCCTGCTGCTGCAAGACCTTGGAAGTCCGCTTGTGGACGACTTGTCCAGTTGTAGATTTGAATCGGTAATGCCGTGAACTCTGAGAAGATCCCTTCTGGCGCACGGGCGATGAAAATGGCAGCTCCGACCATGATCAACGGTGCTGTCTCACCGATTGCTCGGGATACAGCTAAGATGATTCCTGTAATGACTCCCGGAAGTGATGCCGGAAGAACGACTTTGAACGTCGTTTGCCATTTCGATGCACCGAGTGCGAGTGATGCATGGCGCATCGCTTGTGGCACGGCGCGAATTGCTTCTTGAGAAGAAACGATGACGACCGGAAGACTCATCAATGCGAGTGTCAAAGCTCCAGCAATCAACGTCGAACCAAAGCCCATATTACGGACGAAGAACGTTAATCCGAGTAATCCGAAGACGATCGACGGAACACCTGCGAGGTTCGAGATATTGACCTCGATGAACGATGTCATCCGACTCTTTTTTGCATATTCTTCTAAATAAATTGCTGCTCCAACACCAATGATGAAAATCATCGGGATGATCAGGAGCATCAAGAAGATCGATCCCATTAACGCTGGATAGATTCCGGCACGTTCCGCACGACGAGATGGTGCGTTTTGTAGAAATTCAAGTGATAACCACGAAGCACCGTCACGGATGACGCCGAATAGGAGAATACCTAAGACGACGAGACCGAAAAACAGACCGACGAGGAAAATGACTTTCGTTACATTGTTGACGACGAGGCGTTGGCTAATGGATTTCTTAACTGCGACCGGGTCGATGAATTTTTTTGTGACAGGTTGCTTTTCTGGTAAGGCCATCTTAATACTCCTCTCTGAAGCGGCGTGTGATCCAGTTCGCGAGTAAGTTCATCAATAACGTAAAGACGAACAAGAGCGTACCAACCGCATAGATACTGTAATATTCAACTGTTCCAAATCCAGCATCGCCTAAAGCGACCTGAACGATATACGCAGTCATCGTCTGGACCGGCTCGAGTGGATTAACAGCAGCTGTCGGATTCGAACCACCAGCGATCGTCACGATCATCGTCTCACCAATTGCCCGAGACATTCCGAGTACGATTGAAGCAATGATTCCGGACAAGGCAGCGGGAACAACGACTTTTAATGCGACTTCAAGACGTGTCGAACCAAGAGCGAGCGCACCGTCACGAATTTTTTTCGGGACAGAGCTCATCGCATCCTCAGAAATCGAGGCGATCATTGGAATGATCATGATCCCGACGACGATCCCCGGACTGAGCGCATTGTAGATTTGAATGCCTGGAATTAATTTAACGAGTAGTGGTGTGACGAACGTCAACGCGAAGAATCCGAAAACGATCGTCGGAACACCAGCTAAGACTTCTAAAATCGGTTTTAAGATGCGGCGTGCACGGTCTGACGCATACTCACTTAAATAAATCGCAGACGTGAGGCCGATCGGCACGGCCACTAGCATCGCAATCACGGTAATCTCAAGTGTACCGACGACAAGCGGCCAAATCCCATACTCTGGTTGAGAGTTCAGTGGATACCAGCTCGTACTGCCGAAAAATTCCTTGAACGGAACGACTTCAAAGAAATGCTCGGTTTCAATGACTAACGTGAGAATGATGCCGATGGTCGTAACGACCGAGACGAACGCACACAGAAATAAAACGATCGGCATGATGCGTTCCATGACGTTTTTCACACTGAATTTTTGCTGTCGGTTCTGTTGAATCAGCTCGCGAACCGATTTATTGGGTGTTGAATTCATCCTTCTTCGCTCCCTACTCCTTCTTGACATGAGAACGGGACCCAACCGGTACAGACTTCCCCGGTTGGGCCATCCTCATGACTCGATGATTATTTCATTGCATCTTCGATTGCTTTTGTGTTTTCATCGTAACGATCTTGTGGCATTTTGATATAACCGACTTCTTCAGCTAAATCTCCAGCGTTTTCGTTCGCGAATTTCACGAAGTCTGCCACCTGTTTTTTATCGTTCAGTGATTTGTTGTTGACGTACGTGTAGATTTCACGTGACAACGGGTAAGATAGATCTTTGATTGTTTCTGGTGTTGGATCGACAGCATCTTTTCCTTCAGCTGAAAGTGGTACTTCTTTTAACTTATCTTTATTTTCAGCGTAGTAGGCATAACCGAAGTAACCGATCGCACCTTTCGTTCCTTCAACCCCTTTGACGAGTACGTTATCGTCCTCAGACAGTTGAACGTCTTTACGCATGTCTTTCTTCTCAAGTACTTTCTCAGAGAAGAAGTCGAATGTTCCTGAATCTTTCCCTGGGCTGAAGAACTTCAGTGGTTCAGCCGGATAAGAAGAATCAACATCTTTCCAAGTCTTAACGTTTGGGTCGAGCCAAATCTTTTCGAGTTGATCAAGCGAGAGTTCTTTTACCCATGTATTATCTTTGCTGACTGCAACAGTTAGACCATCATATGCAAGTGAAAGTTTTGTATATTCGATGTTGTTTTTCTTAGCTTCAGCTGCTTCTTCTTCTTTAATTTCACGCGATGCGTTCGAGAGATCCGTTTCACCGACGACGAAGCGTTTGAATCCGCCACCCGTACCAGAGACACCGACTGTGACATTTACGTCAGGTTGTTCCGTTGAATATTCTTCACCGACAGCTTCCATGATCGGGAAGACTGTAGAAGAACCGTCGATTGCGATTTTCCCTTTTAAATCAGATGAACTAGCAGAACCGCCTTTATCGTTACCACATGCTGCCCCCACTACTGCGATTGATGCTACCGTTGTAATGAGTGCTGTTTTTTTCATCCAAGACATGATTAATTTTCCTCCTCGAAAGTATGTCGCTGACGATGCTACGACTTTTTATCCGTTTTCCTTACAAGACTTATACTACGGATGAACTATTAAAACGAAATGAATCCAACGTAAAAGAATTGTAAAGGCGTGTTTTTTAGTGTTTACAATTCGAAATCCATTACAAAAAAAGGTCAATACAAACAAAAAAAACGAGAGTGATTGCTCACTCTCGCTTAGTTTCTAGTTAATTTGGTTTAGTTTGCCACGGTACGTCCTTAACGTTGAAGTACGCTTTGACAAGATCATGACCGATTTTCGAGTTAACAGTCTCTTGCTCCATGTAAGGAAGGAACACGGCCCAAGCCATCTCTGGATTGTCATACGGTGCCCAACCGACAAGATTCGAGTTCAACGAACGAACCGGTTGCCCGCTTCCGTCACGTAAGGCGATTCCGTCATCCCCATAGACGCTGACCTGTGCAGTACCTGTTTTTGCTGCAGCATCGATTCCAGTTTGTGCGATGACTTTGGCTGTACCACGCTCACCTTTTACAACACGGTGCAACCCTTCCCGGACATGATCAATATTATCTTGACTGACTTCAATCCGGTTCAGATAATTCGTTTTAAAGCTGTAATCGACTTTTTTCGTACCCTTTTCAATCGAGTTCGACGCCAATACTTCTTTTAAGAAGTGAGGCTGAACTCGATAACCACCGTTCGCAAGTGTTGAAATGTACTGCGCGACTTGAAGCGGCGTAAAGGCATCGTACTGACCAATGACTCGGTCCATCAACAACGTGACACGGTCTGGCGTCCCTTGAACACCTTTTGCTTCGTAAGGCAAATCAACACCTGTCGTCACCCCAAGACCGAACTGACTATAGTAATTCTGCATGATGGCAGCTGCTCCATCCACGCTCGCACCAGCAATCCCATTGCTCGGATATTTCGCCATCCGCATCGCAATGTTAAACATATAGACGTTCGACGAGCGCTCAAGCGCCGTTAAATCCGTAATCGGTCCCATGTTAACATATGATCCTTTTTTTGTACCTCCGATTGTGATCGGCGCATCGTTGATGACTTCGTTTTGACGAATGACACCTTCCTGTAGTCCCATCGCAACTGTCGCACCCTTGATCGTTGAACCGATTTGAAGAGACGTCAAGACATTATTAATCGCTACATCCGTGAACTTCCCAGTCGAAGGATCAAGCTTTTGACCTGACATCGCTAAAATCTCACCAGTTTGTGGATTCATGACGACGGCATATCCTTCTTTTAAATAACGACTACCCATGCCACGACCCATTTTGATCGCTTGTTGCATGATTTGATCTACTTTTTTATTGTATTCCGCATCAACGGTTAGAACGAGGTCCTTCCCGGACTCGCCTTCTTCACGTTTTGGATCACCGACCGGTTCTCCATTAAACGTTTCGTACACATCGTATGCCGGTTTCCCGCGCAGAAGATCTTCGTACTGTTGCTCAAGGAACGAAGTCCCGACACGATCATTCAAACTATATCCTTTTGCTTTGAACTCCGCTTGTTGTTCTGCCGGAATCTTCGAGTACTTTCCGAAGATATTGCGAAGTGTTCCTTCATACGGATAAGAGCGTTCGTAAAACGGTTCAACCGATACACCTTTCAAATCTTCTAAATTTTCATCGATGATTGCCATCTCTTTTGCAGACGCACCGAGCTTGACGAGTTGTGGATCAAGTGCATAACCGACTTCCATGTTATGTTTGATCGCAATGACTTCCATTGTCTTGTCATCATAATCGATATCTTTTTTCGTGATCGCATCCAGGCGGATTTGATCTTGTTCCGCAATCGAAAGCTTACTTTGCGCTTCCGTCGAAGGATACTTCTTTTTCACTGCTGCTTGGTAACGACGATCCGATTCTTCCGTGTTCGTCGCGACCCAAAAATCCTTGATGTCACGTTCCGTGACTTTCCAGTCTTTTTTAGGTAGATCAATGATTGCTGCGAGACGCTGCGCGATTTCAATACGTTCATCTACTTTCGTCGATTGTGCGCGACGATATACAATGGAGTATTTAGAAATTGTATCGACAAGTAGACGACCATCCCGGTCATAAATCTTACCACGTGGTACTTCATACTTTGATGCAGTCATCTCCGTTTTTTGGACTTCCCGCGAAATTTTTTCACCATTGACGATTTGAACGACTCCTAGACGGAAAATCAAAATCGCAAACAATAAAAAAACGACGAAGAACATTAAATTCAGACGAAGCGGCAGATGATTACGCCGTCTTCCTCGTACGGTGATTCGTTTAGCCATGGCGTACTCCCCTATCGTTCAAAAGTCATCTTGTTTCATTATATAGAAGGAAACTTTCCATAACAACCTATCCCATGATTTTCCGCATTAAAAAAAGCGTATCGTTCACAATTGAACGATACGCTTCTTTCCATTACTTCGCGTCAGCGTAAAGCTTCGCTACGTGGTCCCAATCAACGACGTTGAAGAATGCATTGATGTAATCCGGACGACGGTTTTGATAGTTGAGATAGTATGCATGTTCCCAAACATCAAGACCAAGGATTGGCGTTTTGCCTTCCATGACTGGTGTATCTTGGTTTGGAGTCGAAACGACTGCCAATTTCCCACCGTCAACGATCAACCAAGCCCAACCAGAACCGAAACGAGTTGTTGCTGCTTTTGCGAACGCATCTTTGAATGCATCAAATGATCCGAATGCTTCGTCGATTGCTGTTGCGAGTTCTCCTGTCGGAGCTGCGCCATCGTTCTTCTTCAGCAATTTCCAGAAGAATGAGTGGTTCCAGTGACCGCCACCGTTGTTACGGACTGCAGTTTGAATGTTTGCTGGGAGAGCATCCAAGTTTTGAAGAAGTTCTTCAAGTGACTTTCCTTCATGTTCTGTACCCTCAAGCGCCGTATTCACGTTCGTGACATACGTGTTGTGGTGTTTCGTGTGGTGAATCTCCATCGTACGAGCATCGATATGTGGCTCAAGCGCATCATAAGCGTAGCCGAGTTCTGGTAATTCAAATTTTGACATGTTCATGTCCCCCTTTGTGCTATTTTCGAAAACTTCAATACCCTTTAAGACTAGCAAAAGTACCTGTGTTGACGCAAGTCAAGACCCTCGGATTTACTCGACTTCTCGCGGAGCAAAAACAGAGACGCCTCCGCCCGGTACCGGGAAGACACCAAATCCTTCTTCGTCGATCACGACTGGATGATCTTGATGGTTTGTATAGTCGAACCATTCTTGACCCGCTCGCTCTTCACCGACGAACATGCGTTTCTCGCACATGTCGGCGTTCGAAAGCAACACGGCACAACCTGAGTTCTCGATTTCATCGACACCAAGACGAACCCAGCCTACACAGTGCGGGTCATCAAGATAATCTTGTTGTTCTCCGTATGCTTTATGATAGCGCGTATAGAGCAGGGCATTGATCATCTCTTTTTTTCCTTCGACAGGGGTCGGTCCTTGGACGCCATAGTAATCCCCGTAAAAGACACATGGATATCCGTCCTTACGTAACAAGATCGCTGCATAGGCATGTTGCTTGAACCAGTCATCCACCCATGATTCTAGCGACTCGCCAGGCTGTGAATCGTGATTGTCGACGAACGTCACGGCATTCGTCGGATGCGACTCGACGAGCGTATCCGCAAACAATGTCGTTAAATCAAATTTTTCTCCCTGCTTAGAAGCTTCATGGAACTTATAATGAAGCGGAACATCAAACAAATCGATCGTGTAGTCGACACTGTCCAGGAAATGACGGCAATCGTCGAGATCTGACTTCCAAAACTCGCCGACCATGTAAAAATCGCCTTCGCTGCTTTCCATCATCGATTTCGCGAATTCACGGACAAACTCATAGTTGATATGCTTGATCGCATCAAGACGGAAACCTTGGCAATCGATCGTGTCCTTGAACCAGTGTCCCCAACGAATCATTTCTTCCCGTACCGTCGGATGATTGTAGTCGATGTTTGCAAACATGAGATAGTCATAATTGCCGAACTCATCATCTACTTGGTTGTTCCAATCCTTATTTTTTCCGGAAATCTTAAAGATCCCTGTTTTTTCTTCGCGTGCGTCAAAATCCGTTCCATTGAAGAATTCGTGCGTCCAGACAAAATCCGAATACTTTCCATTACGACCCGGGAAAGTAAACTTCGTCCACGCATCGATTTCAAACTCTTCTGAAATTTCTTTCGATCGATCTTCTGGATTGACTTCCACTACTTTAATCGTCTCGAGTTCGTCTGCTGCAGCTTTATGGTTCATGACAACATCCGCATAAACAGCGATATCGTTTTCATGAGCAACTTCGATTGCTTCGACTAGCTCATCCTTTGTGCCATATTTCGTCCGGACCGTTCCTTTTTGATCGAACTCGCCTAAGTCATAGACATCATAGATGCCGTATCCTGTATCTTCATCCGACTGACCTTTCGATGCTGGTGGAATCCACACGGACGTGATGCCAGCAGCACGCAATTCAGGCGCTCGTTCTTTCAAACGTTGCCAGTGCTTTCCATCATTCTCTACATGCCACTCGAAAAACTGCATCATCGTATGGTTACGTTCCATCTCTCTTCGCTCTCCCTTAGTTACTATAGTATGAATATTATTACAATACCTTTACTATTCCCCGAGCGAACAAAAATAAACGCTTCCCGTTTGCAACGAGAAGCGTTCAACCAAATGGACCCTGCAGGACTCGAACCTGCGACCGGACGGTTATGAGCCGTCAGCTCTAACCAGCTGAGCTAAGGGTCCTTAAGTAATAGTAGCGGCGGAGGGAGTCGAACCCACGACCTCACGGGTATGAACCGTACGCTCTAGCCAGCTGAGCTACACCGCCATGATGTATGTTTCTTACTCTTATTAGATTACGAGATGTGACGAAACTTGTCAATATGCTATTTCAAAAAAATAAACAGCTGATTTCATTTTTTTCGAAATCAGCTGTTTTAAAATAAGTCTACGCTTAGTTCATTAATGCTGTCCGCTGTTCAAGGACGAGATCCGTGATGTTCACAGCGTGATCGCCGATTCGTTCAAGGTTTGAAAGTAAGTCGACGAAGATCATTCCCGCTTGTCCTGTACATTCACCAGCATTCACGCGAAGTACATGATGCTTACGGAATGAACGTTCGAGTGCATCAAGTTTCCCTTCAAGTTCAAGAACTTTTCGAGCCCGTGTGACATCGTCTTCTTCGACGGCGCGAATCGCACAAGCGACGATTTCTTGTGTCAGGACATACATCTCATCAAGCTCTCGCTTCGCAGATGTGGTGAACTGAATCCGGTTGACGATCTGGAAGTCGATTAATTCAACGATATTCTCGACATGATCACCGATCCGCTCGAAGTCATTGACAGCATGCATCAGTAGCGAATGATCATTTGATTCACGCTCTGATAAATCATGTGCGGCTACTTTGACAAGATAACTCGTGACTTCTGTATTTAAGTGGTTGATCGCGTATTCAATCTGCTCTGATTCCGATACATCCTTCTTATCATGCGATTGCGTGTAACGGTGCGCTTTCGCAAGTGCGTCTTTCGAGAATTCTCCCATTCGCAATACTTCGAGCTTTGCTTGATTTAATGCGAGTGCCGAAGATTGGTTCAAGATGTTTTGATCGAGATGACGCGGTTTTGAATCGATCGTCGTATCCGTACCCGGTACGATTTTTTGTACAAACCATGCGATTTGCGCGATGAACCAACATTGAATCAACGTATTGACGACATTGAACGTTCCATGTGCAAAGGCGATTTGCATTTTTGGTTCTAAACCAAGCGCACCTGTGATCCACGCAATGAAGCTAGAGAACACTGGTAATGCGATCAAGAACAAAATCGTCCCGATAATGTTGAAGATGACGTGTGCCGCTGCTGTCCGTTTAGCTGCAATCGACGCACCAAGTGCTGCAAGTACTGCCGTAATCGTCGTTCCAATGTTATCCCCGAACAAGACCGGTAGTGCCGCTTTGATATCGATCATGCCACCAGCGTACAACTCCTGTAAGATACCAATCGTTGCTGACGACGACTGGACAAGAACAGTAAAGATCGTTCCGACGAAGACACCAAGTAATGGATTATCCGACATCGAGACAGTCAATTCACGGAACCAAGCACTTGATTCAAGTGGAGCCATCCCGTCCCCCATCAATGTGAGACCGTAGAACAACGCACCGAAACCAAAGAAAACCTGTCCGATATACTGAACACGTTCTTTATTGAAGAAAAAGATCAAAAAAGCACCAATGGCGATAGCGGGAAGTGCCGCTTCTTTAACATTGAAGCCAATGATGAAGGCCGTGATCGTCGTACCGATGTTCGCTCCCATGACGACACCGATCGCTTGTCGTAAATTCATCAGACCCGCACTAACGAGTCCAACGACGATAACGGTCGTCCCGGAGGACGACTGAATCAGTATCGTGACTACGATACCTGCTAAGATACCTAATAGTGGATTCGTCGTATACTTATCGAGGATATAACGTAATCGGTCTCCCGCTGTTTTTTGGAGACCATCTCCCATATACTTAATACCGAAAAGGAAAATCCCAAGTCCACCGATGAAGGTGAAAATCATTTCCTGCAAATCATAGTTCATCTTGCCAGCTCCTTTATTTGATGTGGATTGATGTGTTTGTAAAGTTTATTTTTTCGACTCCCCTATTATGTAAAGGTCTAATGAACTTGTAAATAGTTTTTACGACATCCGATTGTTAAGGTTTTATTAATCTGTACTATTACAAAAAAACCTTTATTTTTAAGCATTTAATAAAATTTAAAATTCTGTTATAAAACAATGAAAAGAGTGATACTCTTGTCTTTTTTACGTCAACTCATTAATTACTTACAAACTTCATTAATTCCAAACCGCTCGTTTTTACGACTTCGTCTATCAGATGTTTCTTTGTATTTCTGTGGATTGGCTTGGATTTCACTATGGACGACGATTATCGATTCCTTCTTTTTACAAAAAGATATTCCAATCGTGATTTGGTTCGTTCTCCACTTCATCTTCATCGCTATTGCGGTCTTACTGTATTTGCTCTTGATGGCATATCTGACGAAAGGATTCGTTCGTCTGTTACTCCCCCGCCCATGGGCATATCGTCAGACGTTCCCTTACACAGTTGCAACGAATCTATGGACCTTCCCCCTTGGCATGCTTCTTTACCAATTGGGGCATCATCAAATAGGAGTCGCTTTACTTATCCTCGGGCACTTCGTTTACACGTTGGCGCCATTATGGATCGCCCGTTCCCCGAAACCTCGCGCGTCACGTAAATCTCGATGAGTATCAAAATCAGGCGTCCGACGGATTGACGGACGCCTTACTTTCATTAAACAATTGTAAATGTTCGATTTTCGTTCTTGTTTCTCGATTTTTAGGGAATAGTTCGATATGATAGAAAAGGTAAACATAAACAATATGGCGGTATGCCACAAAAGGAGATTTTCGATATGCCGAAAATGGTCCATCGCTCTAAGACTCGTCCCGTTCGTGTAGGGGACCTTGTCATTGGTGGAAATAATGAAGTCATCATCCAAAGTATGACGACAACTAAAACACACGACGTCGAAGCGACAGTCGCTGAAATCCTACGTCTTGAAGAAGCTGGTTGCCAAATCGTCCGCGTCGCTTGTCCAGAAGAACGTGATGCGCTCGCACTTGCAGAAATCAAAAGCCGAATCAACATTCCGCTTGTCGTAGACATCCATTTCAACTATAAACTCGCGCTCATGGCGATCGAAGCTGGCGTCGATAAAATCCGGATCAACCCAGGTAATATCGGTCGCCGCGAAAAAGTCGAAGCCGTCGTGACAGCAGCAAAAGCGAAAAACATCCCAATCCGGATTGGGGTAAACGCTGGTTCACTCGAAAAGCACATTCTCGAAAAATACGGTTATCCAACAGCACGTGGTATGGTCGAGAGTGCCTTGCACCACATCAAGATCCTTGAAGATCTCGACTTCCATGACATCATCGTTTCATTGAAAGCATCAGACGTTCAGTTGGCGCTTGAAGCATATCAACTTGCTTCTGAATCGTTTGACTATCCACTTCACGTCGGGATTACGGAATCGGGTCCACTTCGTTCTGGTTCATTAAAATCAGCAGCAGGACTTGGAGCGATCCTCTCACGCGGAATCGGAAACACGGTTCGTGTATCTCTTTCAGCAGACCCTGTCGAAGAAGTAAAAGTCGCAAAAGAAGTCTTGAAATCATTTGGTCTCGCAGCCAACGCGGCGACATTGATCTCATGTCCAACATGTGGTCGGATCGAAATCGATTTGATGTCGATCGCTGCAGAAATCGAAGACTACATCGAAAATATCCAAGCGAACATCAAAGTTGCTGTTCTTGGTTGTGCAGTCAACGGTCCTGGTGAAGCACGTGAAGCCGATATCGGTATCGCCGGCGCTCGCAACGAAGGATTGTTGTTCCGTCACGGAGAAATCATTCGTAAAGTACCAGAAGCAACAATGGTCGAAGAATTGAAAAAAGAGATCGATGCCATCGTCCTCGAAAAACAGGCTGAAAAAGAAGCCGAAAAAGCAAATCACGTATAAGATAGGGCTCCTCTTTGATGAGGAGTCTTTTTTCGTATCTCGATTTCGACTATGTTATACTAAGTGAAGAAAAATTCTTAGAACGTGGGTGACTGTAAATGAAAATTGGAATCGACATCGATGGAACGATCACACATCCATCCTCTTGCTTCACTTATATGAATAAACATCTCGGAACGTCGATTGACTTCAATCAGGCGTCTGAATATGAATTGCATACGTATACGGATATGAATCAAATCGAATTTTGGGACTACATGGTGAACTCCGGTCACGAGACAGGAATTTATCGTGAGTCCATCCCTCAAGAACATGTTCGCCACCACTTATGGAATTTGCGGAAGCAATATGATCTCCATTACGTGACAGCACGATCGGAACTCGTTCGTCCTGTAACTGAAGAGTGGATCAAACAACATGAACTTCCTCTTGATTCCTTAATCATGACGGGATCACACGACAAAGTACAAGTCGTCCGTGATTTATCACTCGATTTGTTTATGGAAGATCGATTAGAGAATGCTGTGCAGATCGCAGAAGATACATTCATCCCTGTGATTTTGTTCGACGCACCTTATAACCGTAAAGCCGTACCGAATAATGTTATTCGTGTCGCTTCATGGAATGAGGCCGTTCAAGAGATTCAAAAATTTGCACCGATTCGTTAAATGATATGCTCCCCAAAAAGT